>NZ_BCQU01000006.1:0-115218 GCF_001552235.1 Actinomadura rubrobrunea NBRC 15275
GCCGACCTGGCCGCGTCCGCCGAACGGCTCGCCCGGCTGGAGCGGGCCGTGCAGACGGCGACCCGGGCCCGGGCCGCCGCGGCGCGGGTGCCGCCCTGGGATCCGGCGGACGTCCCGCTGGCGCTGATGCGGCTCCCCGACGCTCTCGGCGACCGCGCGCTGCTGGAGCTGGTGCGGATCGGCGACGACCTGCACGCCGTGACCGTCGCCGGCGGACGGTGCCGCCGCCTGCGCCTCGGCCCCTACCGGGCGGTGGAGCGGGACGTGCACCTGGTGCGGTTCGCCCTGCGGAGCCTGGTGATGGCCGACGGCCTCGACGAGGCGGCCTGGGCGGGCCTGACGCAGGCGGCGAGACGCGTCCAGGCCGCCGTTCTGGAGCCGCCCGCCGACGCGCTGGGCGACCGGGAGCTGGTCATCGCGCCCACGGGAGCGCTGCACGGGCTCCCCTGGCGGGCGCTTCCCCTGCTGGCGGCTCGGCCGTTCACCGTGGTGCCGTCCGCCGCGGCCTGGCTGCGCGCCCACGAGGCGTCCAGGCCGCGCGCGGGCCGGGTCGTCCTGGTCTCGGGGCCCAGGCTGGAGCACGCCGCGGGAGAGGTGCTGGCGCTGGCCGAGCTCCACCCCGACGCGACCGTGCTGACCGGGTCCGCGGCGCGCGTCGACGACGTCCGCCGTGCCCTGGACGGCGCCGCCATGACACACCTGGCGGCGCACGGATACGTGCGGCGGGGCAACGCCCTGCTGTCCCATCTGGAACTGGCCGACGGCCCGCTGATGGGCTACGACCTGCAGGACCTCGAGCGTCCCCCCGCCACGATCGTCCTGTCGGGGTGCGACACCGGGCGGTCGGAGGCCGGGGACGCGGTGACCGGGCTGGCCGGGGTGCTGCTCGGCGCCGGCACGGCCACCGTGATCGCCAGCGTCGCCCCCGTCGGGGACCGCGCCGCCCGCGACGCGATGATCGACTTCCACGTGCGGCTGGCCCGGGGCGTCCCGCCGGCGGCGGCGCTCGCCGCCGTCCCCCGCACCCCCGGCATCACCGGCTTCCAGTGCTTCGGCGCCGGGTGAGCGGCAGGGCGCGGGGGCGGGTCACGGCTCCCCGGTCACGGCTCCCTTGTCACAGCTCCCTGGTCACAGCTCCCTGGTCACAGCTCCCTGGTCACAGCTCCCTGGTCACAGCTCCCTGGTCACGAGGTCCCGGTCACAGCTCCCCGGTCGCGACGGGGTTGGTCGGATCGCTGATCCAGTTGGACCAGGAGCCGACGTACAGGGCGGCGGGGATGCCGGCCACGGTCAACGCCAGCACCTCGTGGGCGGCGGTCACCCCGGAGCCGCAGTAGACGCCGACGTCCACCGCGTCCGTCGCGCCGAGCTTGCCGAAACGGTCGCGCAGCACCGCGGGCGGCAGGAAACGGCCGTCCACGCCCACGTTGCCGGTGGTGGGCGCGCTCACCGCCCCGGGGATGTGCCCGGCGACGGGGTCCACCGGCTCGTTCTCGCCCCGGTAGCGCTCGGCGGAGCGGGCGTCGAGCAGCACGCCGGTCTTGGCGAGCGCGGCGGCGCCGTCGGCGTCCAGCAGGGGCATGCCGCCGGGCCGGGCCACGAAGTCACCGGGCCGGACGTCGGGCACGTCGGTGCTCACCGGAAGGCCCGCGTTCACCCACGCGTGGTACCCGCCGTCCAGGACGCGCACGCGGGTGTGGCCGAAGTAGCGCAGGGTCCACCAGGCGCGCCCGGCGGCGGTGGAGTCGGCGTCGTCGTAGACCACCACGGTGCGGTCCGCGGACACGCCGGCGCGCCGCATCGCGTCCTGGAAGTCCCGCGGCGACGGCAGCGGGTGGCGGCCCTGCGGCCCCGGCGGCGCGGCCAGGTCGTGGTCCAGGTCGACGAAGACCGCGCCGGGCAGATGGCCCCGCTCGTAGGCGGCGCGGCCGGGCGGGCCGCCCAGCCGCCAGCGCACGTCCAGCAGCGTCGGGGGGTCGCGGCGCAGGAGCCGCTCGAGGTCGGTGACGTCGATGAGAGGCTGCACATCGCCAGTTTGACCGTGCTTGCCCGACTTTGACAGTGGAGTGTCCACGTTCCTCACCCTCGGTGAACGGCCAGCAGCGGGACCAGCTGCTCGGCGGGCAGCAGCGAGCCGTGCATGCCGACCAGCCGGGACGGCACGGGCTCGGCCCGGCTCGCGATGATCGCCAGGTCGCCGTCGGGGACGGCGACGACGTCGCCGACGCGCGGCAGGACCGCCGGATCCACCGGCCCGAACCAGCCCGCGTCCACGGCCTCCTCGCGGCTGAGCACCCACGCCTTGCCGCCCAGCGTCTCCCGCCAGGCCGCCAGGACGTCGCCGGCGGCGCCCGGCTCGGCGTACACGTGCCGCGCCCGCGCCTCGCCGCCCAGCCGCGCCACGCCCGCGCGCAGCGCCGGCATCTCGTCGACGTCGACGCGCTCGGACGGATTGATCATGCCGTGGTCGGCGGTGACGTACAGGGACGCGCCGGGCGGCAGCGCCTCGGCCAGGCGCTCGGCCAGCAGGTCGACGAACCGCAGCTGGTGGCGCCAGTGCGGCGAGCCCGCGCCGAACACGTGGCCGGTGGAGTCCAGGTCGGGGTGGTAGACGGTGACGTACGCCCGGTCGGCGCGCAGGGCGTTCTCGGCCTGGGCGACGAGCTGGCCGAGGGTGTCGGCGGCCAGGTAGTCGGCGCCGCGCGCCGTGGCCAGGCTCAGGCCGCTGCCGCGGTAGGCGCCGGAGGCGACGTAGGACACGGACACGCCCGCCGCCGCGGCCCGCTCGTAGGCGGTCGGCCGGGGCTGCACCACCACCGGATCGGCGTCCTCGACGCGCCACTTGAGGCACTGCAGCAGCCCGTTCACGCCCGGCACGGCGAACGCGATGCCGACCAGCCCGTGCGCGCCGGGCGGCAGCCCGGTGCCCAGGGACGCCAGGCTGGTGGCGGTGGTGGCCGGGAACCCGGCGGTCAGGGAGCGCCCCTCGGGGATCAGCGAGCCGAGGAACGGCGCGTCCTGCGCGTGCTCGCGCAGCAGCTCCCAGCCGAGCCCGTCGACCAGCAGGACGCAGACGCGGGGGCGCTCCGGAAGGCCCAGCACGTTGGCGGCGCCGGGGACGCCCAGCGCCGCCAACGCCGACGTGGGCAGATCGGCCAGCGCCCCGGAGCCGTAGCGCGGCGCCGCCGGCAGCCCGGCGGTCACGGCGCGCTCCCGCGGCCCGGGCCGCGCGTCGGTGTCCCGCTCATCGTCCCGTTCATCGTCCCGTTCATCGTCCCGCTCATCGGGCGGAGGCGCGGGCGGTGGCCGCGGACAGGGCCTCGGCGAAGGCCAGCACCTGCGCGACCGCGTCCGCGCCGTCGGCGGCCTCGCTGACCCGCAGCGACAGGTCGTCGGCGGTGACGCTGCCGGTGTAGCCGTGGTCGGCCTCGCAGTTCTCGTCGCCGCAGGTCGCCGGCTCCAGGTCGACGTGGGAGATCGCGCCCCAGCCGATCGTGAGCACGACCTCCGAGGGCGGCATGCCCGGGACGTAGGACGCCGGGTCGGGCACCACGCGCGTCACCGCGAGCGACTGCACCCGGTCGAGCCGGACGGCCTCGGTGGTGGTGGAGGCGTGCGGCCGGGGGTTGCCCTCGCCGGGCGGGTGCTCGTCGGTGTGGCAGACCAGCAGGCGGGTCGGCGACAGGACCAGCACGGTCACGTGCCGCCGCATCTCCATCGCGGGATCGAAGGTCGCCTCATGGTGCACCACGAAGGCGTCCACCTGCTCGGCGCCGATGGCCGACTCGACCGCGTCCGCCACGAGGGCCGGGTAGTAGCCGCTGCGTTCGATCGCCGTGCGCAGCCCATGCGCCGTCGCTCGGGTGTCCCTCATGCCCCCATCCTGCCCTGTCGCGTCGCACCTCGCACGCCGATGCCGCCGCCGGGGTCGCCGCGCGCGGGCCGGGTAGGGGTGGAGCATGAGCACGACCGATCCGCCGCCGGTGCCGCCGCCGAAGCCGCCGCCGCGGCCTCCGCAGCCGGTCCCCGAGCCCGAGCCCGAACCGATTCCGCCCATTCCGGAGCCGGACCCGGTGCCGCCCGAACCGGGACCGTCGCCTTACCCGGAGTAGTCGCCTTACCCGGAGTAGTCGGCGGCCGCGCCGCCGGCGCGCCCTAGCGCAGGCGCCGGGGCGCCAGTTCCTGGCGGGGGCCGGGCGGACGGTGCAGGCGCAGCGACGCGCGCCGCACGGAGACCCCGGAGGCGTCCGCGAGGACGGGGTCGAGTTCCAGCCGGGCCACCTCCGGCAGGTCGTCGGCGAGGCGCGCCACGCGCAGCAGCAGCTCCTCGAGGGCGCCCACGTCCACCGGGTCGGCGCCGCGGTGGCCCAGCAGCAGCGGGGCGGTGCGGATCGCCCGCACCATCTCGGCCGCGTCCACGTCGGTGAGGGGCGCCAGACGGTAGGCCCGGTCGTCCAGCAGCGCGGCCGTCTCGTCGGCCAGCCCGAACGAGACGATGGCACCGAAGGCGGGGTCCTCCCTTGTGGAGATGCGCGTCCGCACGCCGCCGTGCTCCCCCATCGCGATCTGCTCCCCGACCGCGATGCCGTAGCAGCGCAGCAGCGCGGCGGCCTGATCGGCGGTGGCCTCCACCGGGGCGTCCGCGGAGTCCAGCCAGCCTTCCACGAGGGTGCGCGCGCCCTTGCGGTCGACGTTGGGCAGGTCCGGGACGGATCCCTGCGGGCGCCGCCGCCACTGCGCGTACCGGATCACGTAGGCGAGGGCCCGCACCGCGTCCTCGGGCGCCGGATACGAGGGGATGGACCCGGCCGCCGCCGTCCCGTCCGGGCCCGTGACGCGCAGCTCCTCCGGCATGCCCGTCATGCCCAGGTAGGTCGCGACGATCGGCTTGGAGCCGCCCGCCGCCAGCTTCATGATGCGCTCGGGCACGCGCACGTCGTAGCCGCCGATCGTGGGCGGGGTGAACAGCGCCACCACCGCGTCCACCCGATCGTCGTCGAGGGCCTCGGCCAGCGCCGCCTCGTACTCGGCGGCGCCCGCCCGCGGCCCCAGGTCGACCGGCGGCCGCACCTCCAGGCCGTGCGCGATGGCCGCGTCCTGGGCCAGCAGCCGCAGCGAGTCGGAGTTGTCGATGATCGCGATGCGGTCCCCGGCGGGCAGCGGCTGGTAGGCCAGCAGCTGGGCCACGTCGAACAGCTCGGCCAGGTTCTCGACCCTGATCACCCCGGCCTGCGCGAACAGCGCGCTGACGGCGTGGTCGGGCAGGGTGAGCGCCTGCGCCGCGTGCCCGAGCGGCACGCCCTGGGTGCTGCGCCCGCTCTTGACCGCCACGATCGGCTTGCGGCGGCTCAGCCGGCGCGCCAGCCGGGCGAACTTGCGGGGGTTGCCCAGCGACTCCAGGTACAGCAGGACGGCCTTGGTGGCGGGGTCCTCCTCCCAGTACTGCAGCAGGTCGTTGCCGGACACGTCGGCCCGGTTGCCCGCCGACACGAACGTCGACAGGCCGAGGCCCCGTTCCGCCGTCCGCTGCAGGATCGCGATGCCGAGCGCGCCGGACTGGGAGAAGAACCCCACCGGGCCGCGGCCCGGCATCGTGGGGGCCAGGGTCGCGTTCAGCCGCACCTCGGGGTCGGTGTTGGCGATGCCCAGGCAGTTGGGGCCCACCACGCGCATCCCGTTGGCGCGGGCCAGGCGCACCAGCTCCTCCTGGCGTTCCCGGCCCTCCGGCCCCGTCTCGCCGAACCCGGACGACACCACCACCAGGCCGTGCACGCCCTTGCCCGCGCACTGCCGGACGACCTCGTGCACGGCGTCGGCGCGGACGGCCACCACCGCCAGGTCCACCTCGTCGGGGATGTCGAGGACCGACGCGTACGCCCGCACCCCCGCCACCGCCGTCGCCGTCGGGTGGACGGGGTACACCGGGCCGCTGAAGTCCCCGTGCAGGAGATTGCGCAGCACGGTGCGCCCGACGCTGTGCTCGGCCCGGCTCGCGCCGATCACCGCCACCGACCGGGGGAACAGCAGCCGCTGGATCGACCGCGACTCGGCCCGGTGCTCGCGCGCCGCCATGACCTCCACGGACGTCTCGGTGGGCTCCAGGTCGAGCACCAGCTCGATCACGCCCTCCTCGAAGCGCTGCTCGGCGCGGTACCCGGCCTCGCGGAACACCCGGGTCATCCGCCGGTTCTCGGGCAGCACGCTGGCGACGAACCGCCGCACGCCCCGCTCGCGCGCCGCCGCCGCGATGTGCTCCAGCAGGACCGCCCCGAGCCCCCGCCCCTGGTGGGCGTCCTCGACCAGGAACGCCACCTCCGCGGTCGTCCCCGGCTTGTCGCCGTCGGCGAGCCGGTCGTAGCGGACCACCGCCACCATCGCGGTGCCGATCGTGGCGATCAGCGCCACCCGGTTGTCGTAGTCGACGGTGACGAAGTGCTCTACTTCACGGTCCGACAGCGTCGGCCGCGGCGAGAAGAAGCGGTAATAGATTGACTCGGGCGACAGCCGGGCGTAGAAGGCGCGCAGCAGCGGGCCGTCATCGGGCCTGATGGGGCGCAGGTGCGCGGTGCCGCCGTCGGTCAGGACGACGTCCGCCTCCCAGTGGTCCGGATACGCCCCGGCGCGCCCATCGGTCACGTACCAGAGCGTAAGGCACCGTCCGCGGCGCGGCGGCGGTCGGGAAAACGCGGCGTTCTGGTTTTCGCTGCGAGTTCGAGACCTAATCAGGGGTCAAGAACTGTTACGGTCGAGCACACGCCCAGTATGCCGCTCGCGCGGGCCGTGTTGATCGAGGTGATGACTCCATGACGCGCGTGGTCGTGGTCGGCGATCTGATGACAGACACCGTGGCACGTGCCGCCTACCCTCTGGCCAAGGGCAGCGACACGCCCGCCGCCGTGACGACGCACGGAGGCGGCTCGGGCGCCAACGTCGCTTCGTGGCTGGCCCTCGAGGGCGTCGAGGTGGCGTTCGTGGGCCGCCGCGGATCCGACATCGCGGGCCGGAACCGGGACATGGAGCTGATGGGGTACGGCGTGGACGCCCGTCTCGTCATGGACTCCGAGCGTCCCACCGGCACCTGCGTGGTGCTCGTCACCCACAAGGGCGACCGCACCATGCTGTCGGACCCGGGCGCCAACGCCGCGCTGCTGCCCGAGGACGTCGAACGCTGCCGGGACCTGTTCACCCAGGGCAGCCACCTGCACCTGTCCGGCTACTCGCTGATCAACGAGGGCTCGCGGAAGGCCGCCACGCACGCCCTCGAGCTGGCCCGCCAGGCCCAGATGTCGATCTCGGTGGACGGGGGGTCGTCGTCCCCGCTCAAGCGCATGGGCGCCGAGCCGTTCCTGGAGTGGACGCAGGGCGCCCGCCTGCTGGTGGTGGACGAGCGCGAGGCCGAGGTGCTGACCGGCCGCGAGAACGCCGACCAGGCCGCCAAGGTGCTCACCGCCTGGTACCCGCAGGTGGTGATCAAGCTGGGCGCCGACGGCGCGCTGTGGTTCACCAACGGCCGCGCCGAACCGGTCACCGT
This sequence comes from Actinomadura rubrobrunea NBRC 15275, assembly GCF_001552235.1. Lineage (NCBI taxonomy): Bacteria > Bacillati > Actinomycetota > Actinomycetes > Streptosporangiales > Thermomonosporaceae > Actinomadura > Actinomadura viridilutea. The sequence goes on from NZ_BCQU01000006.1 coordinate 7,532, forward strand.
GGCCGCCGAGCCGATCGACAAGATCGTCGACGGCACGGGCGCGGGCGACGCGTTCATCGCGGGCTTCCTGCCGCCCTGGCTGGACGGCAAGCCGCCCGCCGAGGCCCTGGCCGCCGGCTGCCGCCTGGCCTCCCGGGCCATGCAGCACCTGGGCGCCCGCCCCACCCTGGACGTCGTCGACAACCAGATCAAGTAGTCGGGCGGCGCCCCGCCGTCCCGGCGTCCCGGCGGCGCGGCACGGCGGCGCACGGCGGTCTCCTCCCCCGGCGCACGGGTGCGACCGCCTCGCGCGGCGGACCCGGAACGCTCAGGTGGACCGGTAGGCGCGGGCGTCCTCGCGCACGGCCGTCCAGATGCGGTTCAGGGGGTGGTCGCGCGCGTAGCGCATGAGGTCGGCCCGGCGGACGAACGCGCCCGTCATGATCTCGACGCGGGGCTCCCGGTCGTCGCGCAGCCGCAGGGAGCGCAGCGCGACGTCCTCGGGGGCGCCCTGGGCGGTCATCCGGCGGCCGATCGACGCGGTGACGATCATGCAGCCGCGGACGAAGCCGGAGCGCAGCAGCGACAGCCCGTAGTGGACGTCGTCGATGTCGGCCACCACGTTCAACCGGTCCCGGAAGTTGGGGCCGTACCAGCTGCTGAGGTACTCGGCGACCAGCCCGGCCGGGGGCACGACGAGGGGCAGGTCGGCCAGGGCCGCGGTGCCGACCGCGTCGCCGGGCAGCTCCGCCTCGGTGAGGTTGGTCAGCAGCTCGGGGCGCCCGCGGGCGTACTCCACCACCTCGTAGTCGGCGAGCCTGCCGTCGTCCCCGGACGTGACGATGCTGCCGCACATCAGGTCCACCTGCCGGGCCTCCAGGCGGCTCCACAGGTCGCGGGTGCGGACGTGGACGACCTTGAACTCCACCTCTTGGCGGCGGAACTGCTCGGCGACCCGCTCCCAGGCCCGGGAGATGATCGGCAGGGTGAACTCGGTGGTGCCCACGGTGAGCATCCGGCCGAGGCGCCGCCGGTTGCGGTGGATCGACTCCTGCCACTGCGACAGCGTGGCGCGGGCCAGCCGGACGGCGGCCTCCCCGGTCTCGGTGAACAGGCAGTCCTTGCCGCGGCCCTGCCGGATGGTGAGCACGTCGCCGCACGCCGCATGGCTGTTGCGGTTGAGCGTGTTGAGCTGCTTTTGCACGCTGGACTGCTCGCGGCCCAGCGCCCGTGCCGCGCGCAGGGCCGAGCCGGTCTCGTAGACGACCAGCAGCGTCCTGAGCTGGTCGAACGTGGTGTCCAGCAGTGCGGGCGGGCAGTTCAGCAGCTCGTCCAGGGCCCGCTGGACGGTCACGCGGGCGTGATTCGAGGCGGCCACGGACTCGGACGGTACTACCGCCCGCGTCGGGGGCGCGAGCGCGGGACGGGCCGGCGTCCGGTCCAGGCCACGAACGCGCCGTCGGTAGCCTGCCCCAAACGAGTCGTTTACCGCCGCTTGGGGAGGTCGTGGGCGGCATGGAAAGGGTCCGGGAGCGTCTGCGGCGCACGTGGCACGCCCTGATGGACGGGACGCCGTCCGAGCCGCCCGAGGAGGAGCCGTCCGAGGTCGTCGACGCGCGCGCCATGGACCTGGTGCTGCGCGTGGGCGAGCTCCTGGTGGCCAGCGGCGAGTCCACCGAGCGGGTCAACGAGGCCATGCTCAGCCTGGCCGTGGCCTACGAGCTGCCGCGCGCGGAGGTGCAGGTGACCTTCACGGGCCTGCTGGTGTCGGCGCATCCCGGGGCGGGCGCGCCCCCGGTCACGGGCGCCCGCGCCATCCGGCGCCGCACCCCCGCGTTCTGGCGGCTCACCGCGTTGCACGCCCTCGTTCAGGACGCCTCGATCGGCATGTTGGATCTGGATGAGGCGCACCGGCGGCTGCGGGAGATCAAGCGGGGGCGCGGCCCGTACCCCCGGTGGCTGCTCGTGGTCTCGCTCGGGCTCATCGCCGCCTCGGCGAGCGTCCTGGTGGGCGGCGGGCCGCTGGTCGCCGGGACCGCGTTCGTCGCCACGCTGCTGGGCGACCGCGCCGCCGTCGCCCTGGCCCGGCGCGGCGTCGCCGAGTTCTTCCAGCTGGCGGTGGCGGCCGCGATCGGCGCGGCGGCCGCGGCCCTCGTGGTGGCGTGGGCGGGAGACCCGGCCCGCGCGTCCACCATCGTCACCGGGGCGATCCTGGCGCTGCTGCCGGGGCGCCCCCTGGTGGCCAGCGTCCAGGACGGCATCACCGGCGACCTGGTGAGCGCGGGCGCCCGCCTGCTGGAGGTCTTCTACATCATCGCGGCGATCGTGTCCGGGCTGGGCGTCGTCGTGTACGCCGCGGTCCGGCTGGACGTCCCGATCGACGTGGCGCACCTGCCGAACGTCCCGGCGCTGCTGCAGCCGGTGCCGGTGATCGCGGCCGCGGCGGTGTCGCTGTCGTTCGCGATCTCCCTGGCCGCGCCGTGGAAGGTGCTGCCCGCGGCGGCGCTGGGCGGCGCGCTGATCTGGGTCCTGTACGTGGGCCTGCTGAACCTGGACGTCACGTCCGTGCTCGCCACGGCCGTCGCCGCCGTCGTCGTCGGCCTGCTGGGCAGCCTGCTGGCGCGCCGCCACCAGGCCCCCGCCCTGCCGTACGTCGTCCCGGCCATGAGCCCGCTGCTTCCCGGGACGCTGCTGTACCGGGGCATGGTCGAGCTGAACACGGGCGCCCCGCAGGCGGGCATGCTGAGCCTGATCGGCGCGTTGTCCACGGCGCTGGCGCTCGGCGCCGGGCTCAACCTCGGAAGCGAGCTCGTGCGCGCCTTCCAGCGCGTCGGGCTGGGCGCCTCCGGCCGCTGGGCCCGCCCGGCCGCCCGCCGCACCCGCGGCTACTGACGCCCCGCGCCGGAACCGGGGCGGCGACGGCGCACCGACCGTCCTGGCACGCCCGCCGGCCCGCGCTCCGAGCCGAAGATCCTGATCCTCGAGAAATGTCAGTGGCGGCGGTTACGTTCGCGGCATGTACCGACAGGGAGACATACTTCTCGTGCGGGTGCCGGAGGACGAGGTCCCTCAGGAGGTCCGCGACCTTCCTCCCGAGCCCCGGGACGCCCGCGGGCGCATGGTGCTGGCGCTGGGCGAGGCGACCGGACACGCGCACGCCGTCAAGGCGCCCGGGACGCTGCTGCGCTCGCCGGACCCGCTGACCCCCGATCATCTGCACCTTCCGTCCGGGGGCCGGCTCGAACACGAGGAGCACGCGGCGATCTCGCTGCCCAAGGGCTGGTACCGGGTGATCCGCCAGCGCGAGTACGTTCCCGGCTCGGTGCGCGTGGTGGCCGACTGATGACCGTCGCCGTCGAGAAGGCCGCCGACTGGGCGTCCATCCCGTTCACCACCGGCCCGGCGGACCGCGCCCGGGCCGAGGCCGCCATCGCCGACGCCTACGCCCGCGCGGGCCTCGCCGCCCCCGAACGGGTGGTGTGGCTGCCGTCGCCCGTCCACGGCGCGGTCGCCGCGGCGCTGCTCGCCGGGCACGCCCTGGACGCCGAACCGCTCGCCGGGTTCGTCGGGCCGGTGCGGGAGGCGCTCGGCGACGCCGATCCCGGGCCGAGCGTGCGCGACGCCGTGCGGACCCGCCCCTGGGAGGCCGCCCGCACCGCGGCCTGCGCCGACCTGGGCCCGCAGGAGTGGCCGCGGCTGTGGGCGCGGACGGGGGGACCGCTCTGGGATCCGGTCACCGCCCTGGTCACGCGCATCCGGCAGGCGATCGGCGGGCTGGGCGGCGACGACGAGGCGCTGCTGCGCGCCGCGACGCTGGACGCGGTGCTGGGCCAGCACGACGCGCCCTGGCTGGCGGCCTTCGACGCCCTGGGGATGCTGGACGGACCGTTGGCCGGGCTGGCCGAGACGGCGCGCCACACGGGCTGGTGGTGGCCGTACGAGCGCCTCGCGGTCGTGACGGAGCGGCCGGTGGAGCTGCACCGCGACGAGCAGGGGCGGCTGCATCGAGGGGACGGTCCCGCGCTCGCCCACGAGGGCGGATTCGCCCTGCACGCGTGGCGGGGCATGCCGGTGCCGCCGGACTTCATCGCGTCCCTGACCGACCTCACCGCCGACCGCATCCTGCGGGAGGAGAACGCCGAGCTGCGCCGGGTGATGTTGGAGGTGTTCGGCTACGACCGCTACCTGGCCGAGACCGGCGCCGAGCCCGTGCACCGCGATGAGACCGGGGTGCTGTGGCGCATCGATCTGCCCGGCGACGAGCCCGTGGTGATGGTGGAGGTGGTCAACTCCACCCCCGAGCCGGACGGGTCGTTCCGCACCTACTACCTGCGCGTCCCGCCCCACACGAGAACGGCCCGCGAGGGCGTCGCCTGGACGTTCGGGGTGGACGAGGCGTCCTACCGCCCCGAAGTCCAGACCTGACCCGCGCCCACCCGGCGGCGGGTCGCACCGACTCCGGCGGGGACCGGACGGCGGGCGGGCGTCCGTTGGTGGTACTTCCCCTGCCACCAACGGCCCCCGCCCGCCGGCAATCGCCCGCCGGCTCTCGACTGCGGGGATGCCCGCCCGTGGCGCGCGGACAGCGCCGCCCCCGGCCGGCGGGGGCGCGGACGTCCCTTCTCAGTAGGAGGCGAGGACGCCGGTGAGGATGCGCGGGGTGTGTTCGGGGAGCGCGGCGTCGGTCACCAGGGTGTTGAAGGCGTGCCAGTGGCGTTCGATCTGCTCGGGCCGGGACGGATAGCACGCCCCCTCGGGGCGGTCGAGGTACACCAGGTCCGGCAGGTCCTGCTGCATGAAGCGGACCAGGGTGAACGGGGTCTCGAGATGGCCGGTCGCGGTGTGCGGCGCGACCTGCACGGTGACGTTCGGCCGCCGGGCGACGTCGATGATGTGCTGGAGCTGCGCGCGCATCGTCGCCGTGCCGCCGACGGGCCGCCACAGCACGACCTCGTCCAGCACCACCCACAGGTTGACCGGCCGCGGCCGGGCCCGCAGGACGCGCTGGCGGCCGATGCGCAGCGCGACGCGGCGGCGCAGCTCCTCGGCGGTGGCGTCGGGGTGGCGCCGGGCGATGTCCGCGCGCGCGTAGTCGGGGGTCTGCAGCAGCACCGGCACGGCGTCGGGTTCGAAGCAGCGGATCAGCCGGGCGGACTGCTCCGCCGACAGGTAGAGGCGCTCCCGGGCGGGCACGAGGTCGCGTTCGGCGTCCCACCAGCCGGGGGCGCGGGTCTGCTCCACCAGGGCCAGCGCCGTGGCGCGTTCGGCCTCGTCGTACACGCCGTACAGGGCGAGCAGGGCGGCGACGTCGCGGTGCTTGAAGCCGGTCCGGCCGCGCTCCATGCGCCCGAGCGTGGTCGCGGACACGCCGACGGCCTTGGCCGCCTGCACCCTCGTCAGACCGCTCTCCTCGCGCAGGGCGCGCAGGCGCCTGCCCAGCAGCAGCCGCGGGACGAGCGGTCCGCTGGGCGGGGCCGCGGCGGTCGGGTCGCTGGATCGTGCGCTCCGGACGACGGCGACCAAGGCGGGCTCCTCGATTGGACTGCCATGGACGAATGAACACCGGCTCTACACGGTACCGCTCCGCTTCTGCGAAAGCGCTTGCACGACGGATCGGGTCTGGCGCCGCCCGGCGGCGCGGCGCGGTCGGCGGACACGGCGCGACCTGCGGTTCAGGGGTCGTCCAGGGACGGGCGCGAACGCGCGCTGCGCCAAAAATTACCCATACGGCCTAGGGTTTACGGGCGACACCGCACAGGGTCGGCTGGACGACCGCTTCCAGCGGCTCGACCTCCGGGCGCCACAGGGGGCACGGCACGATCCCCGGTTCGACCGGCTGGAAGCCTTCGAAGTAGCGGCGGACGTAGTCGGGCGAGCGCAGCCGGTAGGGGACGGCCCCGGTGTCGTCGTAGGCGCGCTGCGCCTCCTTGAACGCCGCGTCGGTGTCGGTGGCGTCGTACATGGCCAGGTAGCTGCCGGGGGCCAGCGCGTCCTTCAGGCGCCGCACGATCGACTGCGCCTCCTCGTCGTCGACGATGTGGCCCATGACGCCCATCAGCAGGAGCGCGACCGGACGGGACAGGTCCAGGAACTCCCCCGCCATCTCGATGATCTTCTCGGGCTCGTGCAGGTCGGCGTCGAGGTAGTGGGTGGCGCCCTCGGGGGTGCTGGTGAGCAGGGCGCGCGCGTGCGCCAGGACGAGGGGGTCGTTGTCGACGTACACGATGCGCGACTCGGGGGCGACGCGCTGGGCGACCTCGTGGGTGTTGTCGACGGTGGGCAGGCCGGTGCCGATGTCGAGGAACTGGCGCACGCCGGCCTCCCCGGCGAGGAACTCGATGGCGCGGGACAGGAACAGCCGCCCGGTGCGGGCGATCTCGACGATCTGCGGGAAGACCTCGACGTACGCGTCGCCGGCGCGGCGGTCGACCTCGTAGTTGTCGGTGCCGCCGAGCCAGTAGTTCCAGATGCGGGCCGAGTGCGGCACCGAGGTGTCGATCTTGGGGGTGGACCCCGGGGAGGCGGCCGGGTGGTCGTGGGTCACTGCCGACTGTCCTTCCGTCCACGATGGCGGGCACGGTGGCTCACCAACGTAGACGCGCGGCGCCGCCCGGCCAGTGGAACGCGATATTCGGACAGGCCGGAAGAATGCTTGTCTACTTCACATCTGCCAACCGGGGAATGCGTTCCAGCACACCCCCCGCAAAGACGTCATAGAGGCCGAGCGGCTCCAGGTGCACGTAGCCGATATGGCAGTCGCAGTAGTCCAGAGGGCAGGGGCGGGGCGTGAGGTTGTGGCGGAACGTGCCGTCGTAGAGGTTCCCCAGCACCGCCGGGACGAAATGGCAGCGCCGCACCGTCCCGTCGCCGTCCACGGAGATCACGCTGTGGCCGGTGCGGCACGGCAGGCCGCGGCTGCGGTGCGGGTACCGGCTGTAGGAGAACAAGGGGTCCAGCTCCGTCCAGGCGGCGGCCTCCTCATCGGTGTAGGCGCGCCCTTCGGCGGCGTTCACCCACAGGTAGACGTGGTCGGGCAGCGCGGCCCGCAGCCGTCGCGCGGCGTCGAGGTGCTCCGGCAGGCCCACGACGCCGACGCTGAAGCGCACGCCGTACTGGAGCAGCTCTCGGCACCTGTCCAGGAACCGCTCGGACGGCACCTGCCCCGGGTGGTAGGTGGTCCACAGCGCCAGCCGCGAAAGGTCGGCGTCGGCCGTCCAGCCGACGCGGTGGCTGAGGTTGGTCTGGACGGCGGCGCGCACGACGTGCGGCATGTGGCTGAGGTCGACCAGCGCCCGCCGGTACCAGGACCGGACCAGTCCCTCCCCCCAGGGCGTGAACAGCACAGAAACGGGGTGGGTCTGCTCCGAGACCCAGCTCACGAAGCGTTCCAGTGCGGCGCGGTCCGCGCGCAGCTGGGCGGGGGTGTCACGTCGCTTGGCGAAGGGGCAGTACGGGCAGTCGTAATCGCAGCTCGCCAGCGGTCCGCGATAGAGGATGGTGAGGTGGTCCATGGGCGTCGCGTCCCGGTGGTCCCCGCCCGCGTTCCGGTGCTCCGTGCAGGCGCGTCGGTTTCCCATCAGCGTCCTCTCAGCGCGTCTCGTAGGTCTCCATGAGGCCGCGTACGCGGGGCGAGAACAGCGCGGGCCCGATCGCGTCGGAATAGGCGAGCCCCTCTGGGGTGAGCCGCAAGACGTCGGGCGTCTCCTCCAGCCAGCCTTGGTGAGCGAACCGCTCCATCTCGGGGCCGAAGTCGGCGACGGGGTCGCTGCCGAAACGCGCGTGGTAGGAGGCGCGGTCGAGGCCCGACGCCTGGAGCAGCGACTGGATGAGATGGCGTCGACGCCGTTCGTCGTCGTCCATTTCGAAACCGACGCGTGCGACGCCGAAGTCCTTCTCGCTGATGTAGTCGTCGAGGATGGCGCGCACGGCCCGGATGTCGACGGCGTACTCGAACGAGTAATGCAGATCCGTGGTGTAGGAGCGGGCGCCGCAGCCCAGGCCGACCATACCGTCGGTCTGGCAGCAGTAGCGGGTGTCGGCCTCGGCCACGCCGCGCCGCCGGAACATGCGCATCGACACCTGCTCGTAGCCGTTGGCCAGCAGGTGGTCGCGCCCGACCCGGTACAGGGTGAGCCGCTGGTCGTCCCAGCCGTCCGAGCCTCCCGCGCGGCGGCCGAGCCCCGTGAGCGGGCGGACGTACAGCGGATACAGGTAGATCTCCTCGGGGCGCCACGCTAGGGCGGCGTCCAGGGACGACAGCCACGACGACGGCGTCTGCCCCTCGATGCCGTAGATGAGGTCGATGTTGAGCGTCGGGAAGCCCGCGGCGCGGATACGGCCGAGGGCGGCCTCGACCTCGGCGCGCTTCTGCGGCCGTACGGCGGCGCGCGTCTCAGCCTCCACGAAGCTCTGCACGCCGATCGACACGCGGGTGGCGCCGCGTTCGGCCAGGACGGCGAGGCGGTCTGCGGTCGCCGTCGCCGGGGACGTCTCCACGGCCAGCGGCACGGCCTCCAGGTCGGCGAAACGGGCGGCGATGTCGCACAACCGTTCCAGCTCGGCGGCGGTGAGGTAGGTCGGGGTGCCGCCCCCGAATGCGGCGACCTCGAACGACGCCTCCCCCAGGGCGTCGCGCACTGCGGTCGCCTGCCGGTCGAGCGCATCCAGATAGGCGCCGGTGAGCTCCTCGGACGCGCCGGTGCGGGCGAACAGGTTGCAGAAGCCGCAGCGCACCTCGCAGAACGGCACGTGCAGGTAGAGGAACAGCGCGTCGCGCCGCTCTTCGGCCCACACCTCGCGAAGCGGCCGCCGCGGCGTCAGTGGCCGGTAGGCGGTCTTGTGCGGGTAGGCGTAGACGTAGCCCTGATAGGGGCTGGTGGACATGATGGTGGACGCTGTGGTGGGCGTGATGGTCACGACAGCACGAACTCCCCGTACGGAACGGTCCAGACGACCTCGTGGCCGATCCGGTGCCCGACGTGGCCGTCCTCGCCGTAGGCCGTTCCGTGGTCGGAACAGACGATCACGAAGCAGGGTCGGCGCATGAGGTCGAACAGGCGGCCCAGGTGGCGGTCGACGTAGCGCAGCGCGGCGGCGTGGCTTTCCCGGGTGTCGCCGTCCTCCCGGGTGGCGCCGTCGAGGTAGAACCAGTTGGGCTGGTGCAGCGCGGACACGTTGAGCAGCAGGAACAGCCGCCGATCGGCGGGCAGCCGCGCCATCGTCCGCTCCACCCGGTCGATCTGGCGCTCCAGCGACGCGGGCTCGGTGACGCCGAACTCCGGCTCCCAGTGGCTCTCGGCGAACAGGTTCGGCAGCACCGAGCCGAGCGGCGTGCGCTTGTTGAAGAACCCGACGCCGCCGACGCACACCGTGTGGTAGCCGCCCCGCGCGAGCCCGGTCGGCAGGTCGGCCGCGTCGAACACCCACGTCGTCTTCGCGGTCGTCTCGCTGCCGGGGAAGCGCGCGGCGAACAGCCGCGGATGCGGGCCGGGGCGCGCCGGGGTGGGCAGGAATCCGGCGAGCATGGCGGCGTGCGCGGCGTAGGTGAAGCTGCCGGGGCTGTGCCGCCGCTCCCACCGGCCGCCCGGCAGCAGCCCGGTGAGCGTCGGGGTCTGCCCGGACGCCGCCAGCTCGGCCGCCACGTCGTAGCGCAGCGTGTCCAGCGTCACCAGCAGCAGATCGTGGCTGCCGACGATCTCGTTCATGTCGCGCACGCGCTCACCTCCCCGTGCATGGGCGCGACGGGTCGTCCCTGGTCCGCCTCGTGAACGTCTCGGCCAGAGACGTCGCGCTCCCCTTCCGTCCCGGCCGTGCGCGCGCCGCGCGCCGTCGTGTCCTCGGACGGTCCGCCGCTCCCGGCCGCGTCGTGCGGCGTCGCGGACGGCCGGGCGAGGGCGGCGCGGACCTGCGCGGCATAGGTGTCGAGGCCCTCCGCGAACGTGCCCGGCAGGCCGGTCAGCCGGGGAAGCAGGTCGCCGAAGGCGTTCACCTCGGCGACCGCGAACTCCCGCCAGCCGATGCCGACCATGAGGTCGACGCCGACCATGCCGCTGCCTGGAAAACAGGCCGCCGCCTGCGCGCACACGTCGAGCGCGCGCCGCCACCCGTGCTCCCCCAGCGCGCGCCGCACCGCCTCCAGATCACCGCGCGCGCCGCCAAGGTGCAGGTTGGTCATGGGGGAACGGCTCATCCGCACGACGGCATGGGTCGGCTCCCCCGCGATGACGACCACGCGCAGGTCGAACACGCGGCCGTTCACTGCGGCCTTGGGGAACCACCGCTCGACGTGCAACCCGTCCGGGGCGAGCGTGTCGACCAGGTGCGCCACGTCCCGCTCGGTCTCGTACGACCGGACGCGCAGCGAGTTGACGTACCCGTCCGGCGTCCGGGCGGCGGAGGTGACCGCCTTGATCCGGCCGCCGGGCGCGGTCTGCAACGCGATGACCCCGGAGGCGGAAGAGCCGTGCGCGGGCTTGACGAACACGCGGCGCATGCCCGCCTCGGCCATCCGGTCGCGCAGCTGCGCGTACCCGTCGACCGGGGGCAGCGCGTCCGGGACCGGCACACCGGCGGCCTGGAGACGGGCGTGGCAGAGCCGCTTGTCGAACATCACGGCGATGTCGTCCACGTCGCCGACGAGCCGCGCGCCGCGCCGCTGCGCGTCCGCCCGGATGCGCGTCAGCGCCTGGACGAACGTCCGGTACCAGCGGGCGCCGCCGCCCACGCGCGCCGGATTCCCGGGGCCGCGCAGCAGAGCGTCGACGTTCGCGTCCTCCCCCGGCGAGTCGATGCGCACCAGCGTGTCCGTGACGTCCAGGTGCGCCGCCGCCCCCGCCAGCGGGTCGCGGGTCGCCCTGAGCACGTCCGTCCAGGGAACGACGCGCGGCTCGGGCAGGCCGGACGCCCGGCAGGCGGCGGCGAACAGCTCCGTGCGCCGGTCGCCGGGCGTGCCGATCACGAGGAACGCCGGCACCGTCGCTCCGCGCACCGACAGATGGTCATCATGGGTATCCCTTAAGAGTGCTCCGCGTCGACCGTCACTCGTCGACCGCGACGTAGACCCAACCGTCCTGGTCCCGCTGCTCCTGCTCGTCGAGGTTCACCTCGACGCCGGGCAGGGCCTGCCGCACCCGCTCCATCATCGCGTCGCTGAGGAAGTGGTGATGCAGGTCGAGCCGACGCAGATGAGTGAGCGGCTGCCCCGACAGCAACGCCTCCGCCCCCTCATCGGTCAACGTGCCGAGGGCCAGGCTCAGCGACTCCAACCGCGCGACCACCGGGGCGCTCGCCAGCGCCGCCGCCAGCTCATCGGCGTGCTCGGCGTTCTCCAGCCCCAGATGGCGCAGCGCTGAGAAACGCTCCCCGTTCAGAATCGGCGCCAGATCCGCCACGGTGACGTCGCCGCCGTAGTTCTCGACGCCCAGCCACAAATCCAGGTGCTCCAGGTTGGGCAGGTCGCAGGCGCCGACGGCGCGCACCACCTCGGAGGGCAGCCCGCAGCTTTCGAACCGCAGCCGCCGCAGCGCCGTGCGGGCGATGGGCCGCAGTCGCAGTTTCTCGCTGCCGCGCACCTCGAAGCACTCCAGGTCGGGGAACGCCTCGAACAGCGGGGTGATGTCCTCGCGTTCGATCCAGGACATCTCCATCTGCTCCCACACGATGTCGCCGAGGAACACGTTGCGCAGCGCCGGCAGGCGGCCGACGTGCTCGGCGAGCATCCGGGGCACATCGGTGGTGTTGTCGTCGAAGCCGAAGACCAGGTGGGACACCCGGGTGGTGTCGACGGCGTCCAGAAACTCGTCGAAGACGTCCGAAAGGCGGCCGTTGTAGTCCGTCGCGATGCGCCAGGCGGTCGCGCTCGGGTCGCCGGTCGGCGGTGCGGAGGGCGTGAAGTCCTCGACCGGCAGACCGGCGAAGTGCGTCAGATGATGAACGGACATGGATCCCTTTCCGCGTCGAACGGGACCTGTCCTACCAAGCGCCCCCGACAGTCCGCGCGCTTTCCGCCGTCCGCGTCCGACGACCTGCGCGAACGGCCTCCGGCGCGGACGGCGTCACTCGGAGACCGCGACATACGGACAATCATCCAGCTCCTTCTGCTCGTCGAGGTTCACCTCGACGCCGGGCAGGGCCTGCCGCACCCGCTCCATCATCGCGTCGCTGAGGAAGTGGTGATGCAGGTCGAGCCGACGCAGGCGAGTGAGCGGCTGCCCCGACAGCAACGCCTCGGCACCCTCGTCGGTCAACGTGCCGAGGGCCAGGCTCAGCGACTCCAACCGCGCCGCGATCGGGGCGTCCGCAACCGCCGCCGCGATCTCGTCGGCCCTCGGGGCGTCCTCCAGCCCAAGATGGCGCAGGGACGGGAACCGCTCCCCGCTCAAGATCGGCGCCAGATCGGCCACGGTGGTGTCACCGCCGTAGTCGTCGACGCCCAACCACAGGTCCAAGTGCTCCAGATTGGGCAGGTCGCAGGCGCAGAGGTTGCGCACGACCCGGCCTGGCAGTCCGCCGGTCTCCAGCCGCAGCCGCCGCAGGGCCTCGCTGGCGAACGGGCGCCCCTGCATATCGCAGTTGCCGCGCACCTCCAGGGTCTCCAACCGGGGGAACGCCTCGACCAGCCGGGTGATGTCGCCCCGCCCGATCCAGGAGATCTCGCTCTCCCAGTACGCGATGTCGCCGACGAACAGGTGGCGCAGCGCCGGCAGGCGGTCGGCGGCGTCGACGAGCAGCTCGATCGTGTCGCAGCTGTCGTCCCAGCCGGTGACCAGGTGGGTCAGCCGAGCGGCGTCGACGGTGTCCAGGAACTCGTGGAGGATCTCCGGGAACGGCGTCTGCCAGTCGTATTGCACCCGCCAGGCCGTCGGGCCGGGGACGTCGGCGGGCCGGGGGCGGCGCCCGTCCTCGTCGGGGAAGTCGGTCACCGGCAGCCCGGCGAAGTGTGACAGGTGCTCGTTGACGGTCATGGATTCCCTTTCGGTGTCGAACGGGACCTGTCCTACCAAGCGCCCCCGACAGTCCGCAGCGCAGAACCCCGGGTCGACACGCGCGAACGGCCCCTCGCGCGGGCGGACGTCACTCGGAGACCGTCACTCGGAGACCGCGACGTACGGCCAACCACCCGACTCCTTCTGCTCGTCGAGGTCCACCTCGACGCCGGGCAGGGCCTGCCGCACCCGCTGCATCATCGCGTCGCTGAGGAAGTGGTGATGCAGGTCGAGCCGACGCAGATGAGTGAGCGGCTGCCCCGACAGCAACGCCTCCGCCCCCTCATCGGTCAACGCACCCAGGGCCAGGCTCAGCGACTCCAACCGCGCCACGATCGGAGCGCTCGCCAGCGCCGCCGCGATCTCGTCGGCGATCTCGGCGTCCTCCAGCCCCAGACGGCGCAGGGACGGAAACCGCTCCCCGCTCAAGATCGGCGCCAAGTCCGCCGCGGTGACGTCGCCCCCGTACTCCTCGGCGCCCAGCCACAGGTCGAGATGCTCCAGATTGGGCAGGTCAGAGGAGGTGATCGCGCGCACCACTCCGGGGGCCATACCGCCGGTCTCCAGCCGCAGCCGCCGCAGCGCCGTGCCGGCGAACGGCCGCATCCGCAGCGTGCCGCCGCGCACCTCCAGGGTCTCCAACCGGGGGAACGCCTCGACCAGCCGGGTGATGTCCTCCCGCTCGATCCAGGAGATCTCGCTCTCCTCGTACACGACGTCGCCGACGAACAAGTGGCGCAGCGCGGGCAGCCGGTCGGCGTGCTCGGCGAGCAGCGAGATCGTGTCGCAGCCGTCGTCCCAGCCGGTGACCAGGTGAGTCAGCCGGGCGGCGTCGACGGTGTCCAGGAACTCCTGGAAGATCTCCGGGAACGGCCGCTTCCAGTCGTATCGCACCCGCCAGGCCGTCGCGCCGGGGACGTCGGCGGGCCGGGGGCGGCGCCCGTCCTCGTCGAAGACGTCGGTCACCGACAGCCCGGCGAAGTGTGACAGGTGCTCGTTGACGGTCATGGATGTCCTTTCGGCGTCGAACGGGACCGCTCCTACCAAGCGCCCCCGACAGTCCGCAGCACCGAATCCCGGGGCGACATGCGCGAACGGCTTCCCCGGCGAGGCGGGCGGGCGTCACTCGGAGACCGCGACGTAGATCCAGTCGCCCCGTCGCTCCATCTGCTCGTCGAGGTCCACCTCGACGCCGGGCAGGGCCTGCCGCACCCGCTGCATCATCGCGTCGCTGAGGAAGTGGTGATGCAGGTCGAGCCGACGCAGATGGGTGAGCGGCTGCCCCGACAGCAGCGCCTCCGCCCCCTCATCGGTCAACGCACCCAGGGCCAGGCTCAGCGACTCCAACCGCGCCACGATCGGAGCGCCCGCGACCGCCGCCGCGATCTCGTCGGCGATCTCGGCGTCCTCCAGCCCCAGATGGCGCAGGGACGGGAACCGCTCCCCGCTCAAGATCGGCGCCAGATCGGCCACGGTGGTGTCGCCGCCGTAGATCTCGACGCCCAGCCACAGGTCCAGGTGCTCCAGGTCGGGCAGGTCGCAGGCGCCGACCGCGCGCACCACCTCGGAGGGCAGCCCGCCGCTTTCGAGCCGCAGCCGCCGCAGCGCCGTACTGGCGAACGGCCTCATTCGCAGCGTGCCGCTGCGCACCTCCAGGGTCTCCAACCGGGGGAACGACTCGACCAGCGGGGTGATGTCCTCCCGCTCGATCCAGGAGATCTCGCTCTCCTCGTACACAACGTCGCCGACGAACAAGTGGCGCAGCGCCGGCAGGCGGTCGGCGTGCTCGGCGAGCAGCAGGGGGATGTCGACGGTCCGCTCGCCGAAGTCGTCGAAGCCCCCCTCGAAGCCGATGACCAGATGGGACACCCGGGTGGTGTCCACGGCGTCGAGGAAGTCCCGGAAGATCTCCTCGAAGGGTCTGCCGTCGTACTCGGTCCGGATGCGCCAGGCGGTCGCGCCCGGGTCACCGGTCGGCGGCGCGTCGGCGGAGAAGTCTTCGACCGGCAGTCCGGCGAAGTCCGACAGATGCTCGTAGATGGCCATCGAGTCCCTTTCCGTGTCGAACGGGACCCGTTCCTACCAACCGCCGCGGACATTCCGCTGCGTTTTCGGTCGGCGCGACGGCGGACTGCGCGGGACGGCCCCCGGCGCGGGAGCGACCGGGGGCCGTCGGGATCGCCGCGGCGCGTCAGAACGCGGGCAGCACCGAGCCCTTGTAGGTGTCCTCGATGAACTTCTTGACCTCGGGGCTGCGCAGCAGCTCGACCAGCTTCTTGATCTGCGGGTCGTCGGCGTCCTCCGGCTTGGTGACGACGCCGTTGACGTACGGGTTGCCCTCGGCCTTCTCGCTGACCAGCGCGTCCTCGGCGGGGGTCAGCTTGGCCTCCAGGGCGTAGTTGCCGTTGATGACCGAGGCGTCGACGTCCGGCAGCTGGCGCGGCAGCGCGGCGGCGTCGGCGGGCTTGATCGTGATGTTCTTGGGGTTGGCGGCGATGTCCTTCTCGGTGGCGTTCTGGCCCGCGCCCGGCTTGAGGGTGATCAGGCCGTTGTCGGCCAGCAGCTTCAGCGCCCGCGCCTCGTTGGACGGGTCGCTGGGCACCGCGACGGTGGCTCCCTGCCGCAGGTCCTGCAGGTCGCCGACCTTCTTGGAGTAGACGCCGAGGGGCTCCAGGTGCACGCCGGCGACGAAGGTCAGCTTCTGTCCCGTCTTCTGGTTGGACTCGTCCAGGTACGGCTTGTGCTGGAAGTAGTTGGCGTCGAGCTGGCCGTCGTTGAGCGCGGGGTTCAGCTGCTCGTAGTTGCTGAACTCGCGGATCTCCAGCTTGAGGCCGTTCTTGGCCGCGAGGTTGTCCTTGACGAACTTGAGGATCTCGGCGTGCGGCACCGAGGTGGCGCCGACGGTGAGGGTGTCGTCGGAGTCGGCGCCGCCGCCGCAGCCGGCCAGGCCCAGCAGCAATCCGGCGGACGCGACGAGGGCAGTGATCTTGCGCAGCACGAGAAGTGCCTTTCTGCTCGGTGACTACGGGGTCGGACAAGCGGGGTCGGACAAGCGGGGTCGGGGACGCGGGTCCGGGCGTCGGCCGGACCCGGTGTCATTTGTGGGTGAGGCGCCGCACGGCCAGGTCGCCCAGCGACTGCACCAGCTGCACCAGCGCGATGAGCAGCACGAGGATGGCCAGCATCATCCCGGTCTCGAAGCGCTGGTAGCCGTAGCGGATCGCCAGGTCGCCCAGGCCGCCGCCGCCGATCGCGCCCGCCATCGCCGAGTAGCTGATGAGGGCGACGACGGTGACGGTCAGGCCCGCCACGAGCCCGGGGCGCGCCTCGCGCAGCAGCACCTTCCCCACGATCTGGACGCGGGAGGCGCCCATCGCCTGGGCGGCGGCGACCACGCCCGGGTCCACCTCGCGCAGCGCGGTCTCCACCAGGCGCGCGTAGAACGGGATGGCCGACAGTGTCAGCGGCACGATCGCCGCCTGGGTGCCGATGGACGTGCCGACCAGTGCCCGCGTGAACGGGATGATCGCCATCATCAGGATCACGAACGGCAGCGACCGGCCGATGTTGACGATCACGCCGAGCACCTGGTTGACCGGCGGCGCGGGCAGCAGCCCGCCGCGGTCGGTCAGCACCAGCAGCACCCCGAGCAGGATGCCGCCGAGCGCGGTGAACAGCGTCGACCACACGGTCATCTGCAGCGTCTCCAGGGTGCCCTGGCGCAGCAGCGGAACCATCTCGTCCCAGGTCATGAGACCGGCGCCTCCTCTTCGGTCGCGGTGTCGCCCGCGCCGGCCGCGTCGCCCGCGACGCCGTGGACCTCGACGGTCAGGCCCGCCTCGCGCAGATGGGCCAGCTGCGCGGCGTTGACGTCGGGCGGGCCGGGCAGCTCGATGCGCAGCCGTCCGATGCGCGTGCCGCCGATGTCCTCGACGGCGCCGCCGAGGATGTTGACGTCGATGGAGTACGTGCGGGCCAGCGTCGACACGAACGGCCGGTCCGCGCTCTCCCCCTCGAAGGTGACGTCCACCACGGTCGTGTCGCCTCGCAGCACCGGCTCGGGCAGCGGGAACAGCCCGCGGGCCAGTTCCGAGCCGGGGCGCAGCAGCAGCTCGCGGACCGGGCCGGACTCCACCACGCGGCCCTGGCGCATGACGGCGGCCGAGTCGCAGATGCGCTTGACCACGTCCATCTCGTGGGTGATCAGCAGGATGGTCAGGCCGAGCCGCCGGTTGAGGTCGCGCAGCAGCTCCAGGATGGACGCGGTGGTCTCGGGGTCGAGCGCGGAGGTGGCCTCGTCCGACAGCAGCACCTTGGGCCGCCCGGCCAGGGCGCGGGCGATGCCGACGCGCTGCTTCTGCCCGCCGGAGATCTGCGCCGGGTAGGCGTCCGCGTGCTCGGTCAGCCCGACGAGCTCCAGCAGCTCGGCCACGCGCGCGGCGCGTTCGGCGCGGGGCACGCCCATCACCTCGAGCGGGAACGCGACGTTGCCCGCCACGGTCCGGCTGGACAGCAGCCCGAAATGCTGGTGGATCATGCCGATGCGCTGCCGGGCGCGGCGCAGCTCGCCGCCGGACAGCTCCAGCAGGTCCCGCCCGTCCACCCGGACGCGCCCCTCGTCGGGGCGTTCCAGGAGGTTGACGCAGCGCAGCAGGGTGCTCTTGCCCGCGCCGCTGCGGCCGAGCACGCCGAACACCTCGCCTTCGCGGACGGTCAGGTCGACGCCGTCGACGGCGGTCACCTCGCGCCCGCGGGCGCGGTAGACCTTTCGGAGTTTCTCGATCTGAATCAAGGGGATTTCACCCGTGCGGGTCGACCGCGCAGGAGTCGCCGCGCGGTTGCGTGGACGGTCGGTCGGGGACGCGGAGCCGGATCGGGCCGTGCGGACGGCGGGGTTCTAGGCGCGGCCGGGCGGATACGGCGCGTGGCTCAGCAGATGGATCTCAAAGGTCATGTGCGCTGCTCGATGTCGTGCGGAGGTCGGCTCGCTTCGGGGCGCGAGGCTTCGGTCGGGGCCCTCAGCGGTCGCACATTCGACACCGACAGGTACACCCCGTCGCGCGCATGGCTCGCGGACGGCGCGTCGGGCAGGGGTGTACGGCAGTCACGGGTCATCAGTAAACCGGGCCGACACTGATGGTGCAAATCCAGACGTTCGGGTCGAAGGCGGTCGTGACAGGACTCACAGCGCCGCGCCCGCGCCGGCCGACGCGGCGGCGCCGGAGCCCGCGGGCCCGCCCACCGGCGGACTGTGGCGTCCCGGTGGGAGCGATCTCCCACGGCGAACAGTCCAATCTCATGGTGCGAACAGGTGAAACGAGACGTTCTGGACGTCTAGAGTGTCGACACGGGGCCCTCCTCAGGAGGGCTCTTTTCCTGTACCTCGCGTCATCCAGAGGACCCGAAGCATGAACGAGCATGAGCTGCGCGCGGAGTTGGTGCGGCTGCTGCGCGACGGGATTACCGAACCCGCTCCGACCGCGGTGGACGGTGAGCGCGGACTCGTGCCGCTCGCGCTCGACGTGGACGGCGACGTCGCCGTCATCTCGTTCCTGCGACATCAGAACGGCGCCCCGGGCGGCTGCTTCATCGAAGGTGTCACGTTCCACAAGCGGGACGGCGAATGGATCGAGCTCGGCGGCGGCGGGTCGTGGGCGCCCGACGAGCCGCTGGCGCGGCGTCCGGCCGCCGAGCTCGGCGGCCACCTGATCCGGTACGCCACGGGCCGCGCCGTCCGCAACGCCAACCGCCTGTTCCCGTGGGGCGCCAAGTGGGTCAACCAGGCGAAGCTGCGCGCCTCGAGCGAGGTCGCGCGGATCCGGGTCGGCACCCGTCTGCTGGACGTCCCCGCGCACGGGCACGTCGTGGTGGTGTGGACGGCGCGCCGCGACCCGGTCGTCGAGGCGCTGGCCCACGACGGCACCGTCCTGCAGACCCTGGACCTCGGTCCTCGGCTCGCCCCCCTGGCCACGACGGCCTGACCCCATCTCCCCCGAGAAGAACCATGCTCGCCATCACCTGGGACACCGTCCGGATCTTCCTGCACGTGCTGGCCGCGACCGTATGGGTCGGCGGACAGCTGACCCTGACCGCCCTGCTGCCCGTGCTGCGCGGCGCGGGCGGTGACCTCTCACGGCGCGCCGCCCGCCAGTTCAACCGGGTCGCGTGGGCCGCGTTCGCCGTGCTCGTGGCGACGGGCGTGTGGAACATCGCGGCGGTGGGCGACACGGAGGGGGCGTACCAGACGACCCTCCACGTGAAACTGGCCGTCGTGCTGGTGTCGGGCGTCGCCGCCTTCCTCCACGGCAGGGCGTCGACGCCGAAGGGGCTGGCCGTGTCCGGGGCCGTCAGCGGCGTGTCCGCCCTCGCCGCCCTGTTCCTCGGCGTCATGCTCGGCTGAGATCGGCTGTCCGTCTCCCGGACGCCGGAGCGCGACGCGCCGACGTCCGGGCGAGGCCGCAGGCGCCGGTCGTCGGCGCCGAGTGCGGCTGCCGCGGCCGACAGGCGGGCGCGAACCGTCCCCTCCGACGAGTCGAGCACGCGGGCGACGCACGCGACGAAGGCGCCGCCCGCCGCGGCCCCGCGCGGCGTGAGCGGGCGCTCCTCGGCGTTCGCGCTTCGGCGTCCGCCGCGAGGCGACGCAGCGGGACGCGGTGGCGACCTGCCAGATGACCTGCGCCGACCGCACGCCGGGGCGTCCTCCGCGGGGACCGCGCACGACCGCGCCCATGGTGCGGCGCAGGTCGCCGGGACGGCCGTGCGCGGTGACGATCACGACGTGGCGGCGCGGAACGTCGCGGGCGAGCCGCTCGGCGACGGCCGGCCCGTCCAGGCAGGGCGGGTCCCGGTCGAGCACGGCCGCGTCCGGCTCGAGCGGCGGGTCGTCCCCCCGGCCGTCGTCAGGCGTCGCTCCGCACGAGCAGATCCGGGCCGAGGTCGCCGGGCCGGGTGTGGCCCGAGAGCATCATGGTCAAGTCGAGCTCTGCCTGCAGGCAGCGCAGCACGTGCGTGACGCCTGCCTGGCCTCCGAGCGCCAGCCCGTACACGTAGGGGCGTCCCACCAGAACCGCCTTGGCGCCCAGGGCGAGCGCCTTGACGACGTCGGCGCCGGTGCGGATTCCGCTGTCGAACAGCACCTCCGCCCGGTCGCCCACCGCCTCCACGACGGGCGCCAGCGCGTCCAGGGACGCCACGGCCCCGTCGACCTGCCGGCCGCCGTGGTTGGACACGATCACGCCGTCCATGCCCGCGTCCACCGCGCGCCGCGCGTCGTCGGGGTGCTGGATGCCCTTCAGCGCGATCGGACCGCGCCAGTGGTCGCGCAGGAACGCCAGGTCGTCCCAGGTCAGCGAGGGGTTGCTGAAGTTGGCCGCCCAGTGCAGGATCGCCGTCTCGCGGTTGGCGTCGGTGACCGGCCCGCCGACCGCCTTCTGGAACACCGGGTCGCTGAAGTAGTTGGCCAGGCCGATCCCGCGCAGGAACGGCAGGTACGCCTGGTCCAGGTCGCGGGGCCGCCACGCCAGCGCGACGGTGTCGAGCGTGACCACCAGCGCCGAGTATCCGGCGGCGGCCGCGCGCTCCAGGAAGCTGACGGCCAGCTCGCGGTCCTTCGGCCAGTACAGCTGGTACCAGCGGGGCCCGTCCCCGTTCGCCTCGGCGACCTCCTCGATCGAGTACGACGCCGCAGTGCTCAGCACGTAGGGCAGCCCGGCCGCCGCCGCGGCCCGCGCCGCCGCGAGCTCCCCGTCCGGATGGAAGATCGACTGGACGCCGACGGGGGCCAGCGCCACCGGGGCGGGCATGTCCGTGCCCAGCACGCGCACGGACAGGTCGCGCTCCGCCACGTCCCGCAGCATCCGCGGCACGATCCGCCACCGGTCGAACGCCGCCCGGTTGGCCCGGGCGGTCGCCTCGCTGCCCGCCGCGCCGGCCGCGTACCCGAACGCCGCGGACGACAGCCGCCGCTCGGCCAGCGCCTCCAGCCCGGTCAGGTCGGTCGGCAGCTCGGGGACGGCGTCGCCGAGGCCCTTGAGGTAGATCTCGTTCTGGAAGTCGGCCGGCGCGCTCATGCGCGCCTCCCGCCCGCCGGCGACGCGCCGGGACGGCGCCGCCGTCCCCCTTCGCCCGCTCCTGGCCGGTCGCTCCAGGCGACGCCGCGGTTCTCCGCCTCGGTCATGTGCACCCTCCTCGGGCCGTCCGGACGGCGACGTCCCCGACCACGCCGGGGACGTCCGGTACGAATATGTCTGCGGAACCGGCAACAATGTTCCCCATGGCACGACGCGGATCCCAAGCCCCACCGCCGCCCGACTTCGAAGAGAACATCATCGACGTCGACGTCTCCGAGGAGATGCGCGGCAGCTTCCTCGAGTACGCCTACTCGGTGATCTACCAGAGGGCGCTGCCGGACGCGCGCGACGGGCTCAAGCCCGTGCAGCGCCGCATCCTCTACTCGATGAACGAGATGGGGCTGCGTCCCGACCGCGGCCACGTCAAGTGCGCCCGCGTCGTCGGCGAGGTCATGGGCAAGCTGCATCCGCACGGCGACAGCGCCATCTACGACGCCATGGTGCGCATGGCCCAGCGCTGGGCCATGCGGATGCCGCTGGTCGACGGGCACGGCAACTTCGGCTCGCTCGGCGGCGACGACCTGCCCGCCGCCATGCGGTACACCGAGGCGCGCATGTCCCGCGAGGCGACGCTGATGGTCGCCTCCATCGACGAGGACACCGTCGACTTCCGGCCCAACTACGACGGGCAGGAGACCGAGCCGGAGGTGCTGCCCGCCGCGTTCCCGAACCTGCTGGTCAACGGGGCGTCCGGGATCGCGGTCGGGATGGCCACCAACATGGCCCCGCACAACCTCGGGGAGGTCGTCGCCGCCGCCCGGCACCTGATCGACAACCCCGACGCCACCCTCGACGACCTCATGCGCTTCGTGCCCGGCCCCGACCTGCCCACCGGCGGCAAGATCGTCGGGTTGGACGGCATCCGCGACGCCTACGCCACCGGCCGCGGCACGTTCCGCACCCGCGCCACCGCGCACATCGAGAACGTCACGCCCCGGCGCAAGGGCATCGTGGTCACCGAGCTGCCGTACGCGGTCGGCCCGGAGCGCGTCAAGGCCAAGATCAAGGAGCTGGTCAACGCCAAGAAGCTCCAGGGCATCGCCGACCTGAAGGACCTCACCGACCGCACCACCGGGCTGCGCCTGGTCATCGAGGTCAAGAACGGCTTCCACCCCGAGGCCGTGCTGGAGGAGCTCTACCGGCTCACGCCGATGGAGGAGACCTTCGGCATCAACAACGTGGCGCTGGTCGACGGGCAGCCCCGCACCCTGGGTCTGCGCGACCTGCTGCAGGTCTACGTCGACCACCGCATCGACGTGGTGCGCCGCCGCTCGGCGCACCGGCGCCGCAAGCGCCAGGACCGGCTGCACCTGGTCGACGGCCTGCTGGTGGCGCTGCTCAACATCGACGAGGTCATCCAGGTCATCCGCGGCAGCGACGACGCCGCGCAGGCCCGGCAGCGGCTCATGCAGATCTTCGAGCTGTCCGAGGTGCAGGCCCAGTACATCCTCGACACGCCGCTGCGCCGCCTGACCCGGTACGACCGGCTGGAGCTGGAGAAGGAGAAGGAGCAGCTCACCCGCGAGATCGCCGAGCTGACCGAGATCCTCGAGTCGGAGGCCAAGCTGCGCCGCGTGGTGTCGGACGAGCTGGCCGAGGTCGCCGCCGAGTACGGCACGC
Organism: Actinomadura rubrobrunea NBRC 15275; assembly: GCF_001552235.1. Classification (NCBI taxonomy): domain Bacteria; kingdom Bacillati; phylum Actinomycetota; class Actinomycetes; order Streptosporangiales; family Thermomonosporaceae; genus Actinomadura; species Actinomadura viridilutea. The sequence goes on from NZ_BCQU01000006.1 coordinate 30,243, forward strand.
CCCGCCGCACCGTCCTGCTGGAGTCGTCCGGCGAGACCGCGGCGGCGGCCGTGCCGCTGGAGGTGCCCGACGACCCGTGCCTGGTGCTGATGTCGTCCACCGGCCTCCTCGCCCGCACCACCACCGCCGACCCGCTGCCCGCCGAGGGCGACCGGGCCCCCCACGACGTGCTGACGGCGGTGGTCCGCGCCACCGCGCGCGGCCAGATCGGCGCGGTCACGTCGGCCGGGCGGATGCTCCGCATCGACGTCATCGACCTGCCGGCGCTGCCGCCGTCGGAGGCCGCGCCGTCCCTGGCCGGGGGCGCGCCCCTCGACGAGTACGTCGTGCTGGAGGAGGGCGAGACGGTCGTCGGACTGGCCGCGCTGGACGACTCCGGCGCCGGGCTCGCGCTCGGCACCGAGCAGGGCGTGGTCAAACGCGTCGTCCCCGACTATCCCAACCGGGACGAGTTCGAGGTGATCGGCCTCAAGGAGGGCGACCGCGTGGTGGGGGCCGTCCAGCTCGACTCCGAGGACCAGGACCTGGTGTTCATCACCACGGACGCCCAGCTCCTGCACTACAGCGCGTCCAACGTGCGGCCCCAGGGCCGCCCGGCGGGGGGCATGGCGGGCATCAAGCTGTCCGCCGGCGCCCGCGTCCTGTGGTTCGGCGCCGTCGATCCGAGTCGCGAGAACCGCGTGGTGACGGTCGCCGGCTCGTCCACGGCCCTGCCCGGCACCCAGACCGGGGCGGTCAAGGTGTCCGACTACGCCGATTTCCCGGCCAAGGGCCGCGCCACCGGCGGCGTCCGCTCGCACCGGTTCCTCAAGGGCGAGGACTGCCTCATCCTCGCCTGGGCGGGCCCCGCCCCGGTGCGCGCCGCGTCCTCCACCGGCAAGCCGATGCCGCTGCCCACGGAACTCGGCCGCCGCGACGGGTCCGGCGAGAAGCTCGACAAGCCCATCGCCGCCGTGGGCGGCGCCCTGGCCTCCGAGGCGTGACGGGCAGGTGCGGGCGCGGCCGGGCTCCCCGCCCGCGCCCGCACCGCTCCCTCGACGCCGCCGCTGACATCGCGACGCCCCGTCCCGTCAGGTCCCGACGAGGGGCCTGTCCGTGTCGGTGGTTCAGGGTCCGTGCTCGTGGTCGTCGTGGTGCTGGTCGTCCCAGCGGTGCGGGTCGGCCTCCAGGGCCGCACGGTCCCATCCGCCCAGGTCCGCCGCTGCGGCATAGGTGGTCTCGAGGAACTCGGTCAGCTCCCCGTCCGGGTCCGGTGCGGTGGCGACCGCCTCGTACGGCAGCAGGAACTGGCCGTTCTCGCGGCTGTAGAACGCCGCGTCCGGGCCGACGGGGTAGTCGGCGAACCCGTCCGGCTCGGGATAGGCGTAGGCGTAGAACGCGCCCTCCTCGCCGCCCCCGGGCCAGAACCCGCAGCTGGACAGCTCGTGCGAGTAGCCCTCCACCGTCACGTAGTGCGGGCAGTTGGGAGGGTCGCCGGGGTGCGGCGGTGCCTTCCGGCCGGAGAACCGGGTGCAGGCGAGGTCGAACGACCCCCAGAAGAAGTGCACCGGGCTGACCTTGCCGATGAACCGGGACCGGAACCGTCCGATCACCCGGTCGGCCTGCAGGAGCTGCCGCCAGAACAGCCGCGCCGCGTCGGGATCGTAGGAGGCGTGCCGGTCGTCCTCGGCGAACCGGATGGCCGGGTCCACCTCGTTCGGCCTGGCGTGGATCCGTGTCGGCACGCCCAGCTCGTCCAGCACCGCCATGACCTCGGCGTAGAAGCGGGCCACCGGCATGGGCGCCAGCGCCACCCCTCCGTCCCCGCCGTCGCTGGTGCGGACGCGCAGCCGGTCGTCCAGGAAGTCGAACTCGATGTCGAACGCCCCGGCGCCGTACGGGATCGCCGAGGTGGTCAGCCCGCGCGGCGACACGTACAGGGTGACCTGCCACCAGTGGTTGACCAGCGGCGCGTGCGCCAACCGGATCTTGCCGACGATCTGGGTCCACATGTGCAGGGTGTCCCGCGTGTCGGCCCAGTCCGCCACCCGCAACCGCGGCCACTCCGCAGGTCGGGTCTTCAGCTCAGTCACGACGCCGCCCCCGATCCCCGACACGGTCGGTACGCTCGCACTGCCACCGGCGCTCCTGCGAGCCTTCCCGCGTCGCGACCGCCAAACCGGCGCCCCGGCAAAGCCCCGTGCTGACTTCTTGCCTGGTGACGCGGCAGATACCACACCCAAGTGGCGCGACAACACGGGAATGTAGAGTGTCGCCCATGAATGGAGTGGTGATCGGCGCCGGGACCATGGGTCTCGGCATCGCATACGTGCTGTCGGCCGCCGGCGGCACCGTGACCGTGGTGGAGCCCGACGACCGCCAGGCCCAGGCCGCCCGGACCCGGATCGCGGAGGTCGCCCGGCGCGCCGTCGAGCGCGGCAAGCTCGGCTCCGAGGAGGCCGACGCGCTGGTGGGCCGGATCGTCGTCGCGTCCTCGCTCGAGCAGGTGGAGGCGGCGGCGCCCGATGTGGTCGTCGAGGCGGTCCCCGAACGCCTCGAGCTCAAGCGGACCGTGCTGCGGGAAGCCGAGGCCCTCAAGCCCCGGATGCTCGCGACCAACACCAGCGGCCTGTCCATCGACGCCATCGCCGAGGGCCTGACCGAGCCCGCGGCCTTCATCGGGCTGCACTTCTTCAACCCGGTGTGGGCGATGCCGCTGGTGGAGATCGTGCGCGGTTCGGCCACCGGCGACGCGACCCTGCGGGCGGCCCGCGAGCTGGTGGCCCGCATCGGCAAGGAGTCCATCGTCGTCAAGGACACCCCCGGCTTCGCCACCAGCCGCCTGGGCGTCGCGCTCGGCCTGGAGGCCATGCGGATGCTGGAGGAGGGCGTGGGCGAGGCCGCCGACATCGACCGCGCGATGGAGCTCGGCTACCGGCACCCGATGGGGCCGCTGCGGCTGACCGACCTGGTGGGCCTGGACGTCCGCCTGGACATCGCCCGGCATCTCGCCGAGACCTACGGCCCGCGCTTCGCCCCGCCGCGCATCCTGGAGGAGAAGGTCGCCAAGGGCGAACTGGGCAAGAAGTCCGGCCGCGGGTTCTACGACTGGAGCGAGTGATGGAGTTTCGGACCCTCGACGTGCAGGAGGGCGACGGCCGCGTCACCGTACGGCTCGACCGCCCCGAGCAGCGCAACGCCATCGACCTCGACATGGTGCGGGAGCTGCACGCCGTGTGCGAGGACCTCGAGCGGAACCCGCGCGTCATGATCCTGACCGGCGGAGCGGACGGGGTGTTCGCGGCCGGCGCCGACATCGGCCAGCTGCTGCGGCGCCGCAGGGACGACGCCCTGGCGGGCATCAACCTCAAGGTGTTCCAGCGCATCCGCGAGCTGCCGATGCCCACGGTCGCGGCGGTCGACGGCTACGCCCTGGGCGGCGGCGCCGAGCTCGCCTACTCCTGCGACCTGCGCATCGCCACCGACCGGGCGGTGTTCGGCCAGCCCGAGGCGGCCCTGGGGATCATCGCGGGCGCCGGCGCCACCTGGCGCCTGCCGCGGCTGGTCGGCGAGAGCCTCGCCAAGGAGATGCTGCTGACCGGCCGCCGGCTCAACGCCGAAGAGGCGCGGCGCTTCGGCCTGGTCACCGCCGTCGTCCCGCCGGAGCAGCTGCTGGCCGAGGCCAACGCGCTGGTGGACACGATGCTCCGGAACGGCCCGCTGGCCCTGCGCCTGTCCAAGCTGGCGGTCGACGCCCCCGAGGGCGCCCATCCCGCGCTGGAGCTGGTCGCCCAGGCGGTGCTGTTCGAGAGCGAGGACAAGCACGAACGCATGACCGCGTTCCTCGAGAAGCGGCGGCGCTGACGCCGCGCCCCGGGAGGGGCTCAGGAGTCGGCGAGTTCCCGCCAGCGCTGCTCGGCGCCCGCCTTCCAGGCGGCGTGCTTGTCCTCGAAGACGCGCCGGGCCCTGCGGCCGATCCACCCGGGCGGCAGCAGGGCGTCCGGGAGCATCGGGTCCAGCAGCGGGAAGCGCCGCCATTCGTGCACCAGCCACACCTGGGCCTGGAGCATCGGGTCGCCGGGCCGGGGCTTCATCGCGGAGAACCGGTCGAGGAACGCCTCGTAGCGCTCGGCGACCTCGTCCAGGTTCCAGGCCCGGGCCACCAGCTCGGCCTCCGAGCCGATGCCCGCGAAGGGGCCGATGAAGGAGAAGGCCGTGGAGCCGATGCCGAGGTCGGTCATGATCTGCTTGACCTCGGCCTCGCGGTCGGGATGGGGGCTCACCCACATCCCGGCGGTGGGGTTGCCGAAGCCGGCCCAGGCCAGCCGCGTGTACAGCTGGTGGCGCAGGCGGCGCTGGGACTCGGGGACGGAGGCCATGACGACCAGCCAGCGGCCGTCCCAGGAGCCGCCGCCGGCGCCGAACGAGTAGATCCGCTCGGCGCCCTCGGTGAGCATGCGGCGGCCGGGCGGGGTCAGCTCCCAGCGGACGCGGCGGCCCTCGCGGCGGGAGACGATCCAGCCGTCGGCGGCGGTGCGGGTGATGGCCTGGCGGGAGGACTTCTCCTCCACGCCGAGGCCCGCCAGGACGTGCAGCAGGGTGGAGGTCCACACCGGCTCGCCGGCGGGGAGCACGAACTCGCCGAGGACGGTGAGCAGCAGCGAGCGCGCGCTGGCGCCGCCGCTGCCGCCGCGCCGGGGCAGCGCCTCCCTGGTCCCCATCCGGCCTCCGATCACGCGGGAAGAACCCGCGCGGCCCCGCCGTCCGCCCGCTCGGCGGGCACGGGGCCGCGCGCCGAAAGATTCATTTCCAGTATGACAGCCGCGACGACATCTTTTTGTCGGATGTCGGCATGGTCACAGCTGGATGGACTTGATCTCGCAGAACTCCTCGAGTCCGGCCTCGCCCAGCTCCCGGCCCACACCCGACCGCTTGTAGCCGCCGAACGGCGCCAGGGGGTTCCACGCCGCGCCGTTGACGTCGACCTGCCCGGTGCGCAGCCGGCGGGCGACCCGCAGCGCCCGGTCGGGGTCGGCCGACCAGACCGCGCCGTGCAGGCCGTAGTCGCTGTCGTTGGCGATCCGCACCGCCTCGTCCTCGTCGTCGTACGGCAGCACCGCCAGCACCGGGCCGAAGATCTCCTCGCGGGCGATCCGCATGTCGGCGCGGACGTCGGCGAAGATCGTGGGCCGCACGTAGAAACCGGGGCCCTCGGGCCGGTCGGGCCCGCCGTGGACCAGCCGGGCGCCCTCGGCGATACCGATCGCGATGTACTCCAGGACGGTGTCGCGCTGCCGGGCCGAGACCAGCGGGCCCAGGCGGGTCGACTCGTCCAGCGGGTGCCCGACGGTCAGCCGCTGGGCGGCCTGCACGGCGATGTCCAGCGCCTTCTCCTGCAGCGGACGGGGCACCAGCATCCGCGTCCAGGCCGAGCAGGTCTGGCCGGAGTTGAGGAACGCGTTGTTGACGCCGGTCCGCACGGCGCGCTCGAGGTCGGCGTCGTCGAGGACGACGTTGGCCGACTTGCCGCCGAGCTCCAGCGCCACCCTCTTGACGGTGCGGGCGGCCAGCCCGGCGACCCGCGTGCCGGCCCGGGTCGATCCGGTGAAGGACACCATGTCGACGCCGGGGTGGGCGGCGATGGCCTCGCCGACGACCGCACCCGGGCCGGTCACCAGGTTGAGCACTCCCGCGGGCACTCCGGCCTCGTGGGCGGCCTCCATCAGCATGAACACGCTCAGCGGGGCGTCGTCGGCGGGTTTGAGCACGACGGTGCAGCCCGCCGCCAGCGCCGCGCCGACCTTCGCGACGACCTGGTGCAGCGGGTAGTTCCACGGCGTGATGGCGCCGACGACCCCGGCGGGTTCGCGGACGACCAGCGAGTTGCCGACGCGGCGCTCGTAGGCGTAGCCGGCGGCCATGTCGGCGTAGGACTCCAGCACTGACAGCGGCGCCCCGACCTGCACGCGGCGGGCCATCTTCAGCGGGGTGCCGACCTCCTGCGCGATGGTGGCGGCCAGTTCCTCGCCGCGCGCCGCCAGCGCCCGGTGCAGCGCGGCGAGCACGGCGGCGCGCTCGCCGGGCGGGGCCGCCGCCCAGCCGTCGAACGCCGCGCGCGCCGCCCCCACCGCCGCGTCCACGTCCGCCGGTCCGCCGCGCGGGACGCGCCCGATCGGCTGCGCGTCGGCCGCCCCGACCACGTCGACGGACGCCGGGGCCGCCGGGGCGACCCACGTCCCGTCGATGTAGAGGGCGTCGTAGCAGAGGGCGTCGTAGCGCCTCATCGTCCACCTCCCCAGGCCGAATATGCGACAGAGTCTTGACGCAACGGAATGAAGATGTCAAAGATTAGCTCACCCAACCGTTCCGACCAGGGGAGGCACCGACTCATGTCCCTCACCGCGGCGGCGGAGACACCCACCGGGCACGACTCGGTGCCCGCGGTGTCGTTCGACGCGCATCCCGACTCCTACCGGCACCTGCGGCTGGAGATCGACGGGGAGATCGCCCGCATCGTGCTCCAGGTCGACGAGAACGGCGGGCTGGTCCCCGGCTACGAGCTCAAGCTGAACTCCTACGACCTGGGCGTGGACATCGAGCTGTACGACGCGGTGCAGCGGCTGCGCTTCGAGCATCCCGAGGTGCGCGCCGTGGTGATCACCGGCGGGCTGGACAAGGTGTTCTGCGCGGGCGCGAACATCCGGATGCTGGCCCAGTCCAGCCACCCGTGGAAGGTGAACTTCTGCAAGTTCACCAACGAGACCCGCAACGGCATCGAGGACGCCACGGCGAACTCCGGCCAGACCTACATCGCCGCGGTCAACGGCACGGCCGCCGGCGGCGGCTACGAGCTGGCGCTGGCCTGCGAGCACATCATCCTCATCGACGACGGCTCGTCGGCGGTCTCGCTGCCGGAGGTGCCGCTGCTGGCGGTGCTGCCCGGCACCGGCGGTCTGACCCGGGTCGTCGACAAGCGCGGCGTCCGCAAGGACCTCGCCGACGTGTTCGCCACCAAGAGCGAGGGGGTGCGCGGCACGACCGCCGTGGAGTGGAAGCTGGTGGACGAGGCCGTGCCGCGCAGCCGGTTCGAGGAGACGGTGCGGCGGCGCGCGCAGGAGTTCGCCGCCCGCTCCACCCGCCCGCGCGACGCCAAGGGCGTCACGCTCACCCCGCTGGAGCGGACGATCACCGCCGACCGCATCGCGTACCGGCACGTCACCGCCGAGCTGGACCGCGAGCAGGGGATCGTCGCCATCACCCTGCGCGGCCCCGAGGAGGACGCCCCGCAGACCGTCGACGGCATCCACGACCTCGGCGCCGACTTCTGGCCGCTGGCGCTGACCCGCGAGCTGGACGACCTGATCCTGCGGCTGCGCACCAACGAGCTGGAGGCGGGCACCTGGGTGTTCCGCACCCGCGGCGACCTCGGACGCGTGCTGGCCTACGACGACCTGCTCGCCGTGCACGCCGACGACTGGCTGGTCAACGAGATCCGCCACTACCTCAAGCGGACCCTCAAGCGCCTCGACGTCACCAGCCGCAGCCTGATCGCCCTCATCGAGCCGGGCTCCTGCTTCGCCGGGCCGCTGCTGGAGGTCGTCCTGGCCTGCGACCGCTCCTACATGCTCGAGGGGACCTTCGAGGACGACCCCGACGCCGAGCCCGCCCGGATCGTGCTGACCGGCGCGAACTTCGGCCTCTACCCGATGGGCAACGACCTGACCCGGCTGCAGTCCCGCTTCTACGGCGAGCCCGGGCGGGTCGAGCGGCTGCGGGAGCTGACGGGCCGTCCCCTCGAGGCGGCCGAGGCCGCCGAGCTGGGCCTGGTCACCTTCGCCTTCGACGACATCGACTGGGAGGACGAGGTGCGCATCGCCCTGGAGGAGCGCACCTCGCTCAGCCCGGACGCGCTCACGGGCATGGAGGCCAACCACCGCTTCGTCGGCCCCGAGACCGTGGAGACCAAGATCTTCGGCCGGCTGTCGGCCTGGCAGAACTGGATCTTCCAGCGCCCCAACGCCGCCGGCCCGGACGGCGCGCTGCGCAAGTACGGCACCGGACTCAAGGCCGCCTACGACCGGAAGCGAGTGTGAACATGACCACCGGCATCGACTACACCGAGCGGATCCCCAACAACGTCGACCTGTCCAGCGACCGGCGGCTGCAGCGGGCGCTGGAGTCCTGGCAGCCCAAGTTCCTGCAGTGGTGGAGCGAGATGGGGCCGGCGCTGCCGACCAAGGACGTCTACCTGCGCACCGCCGTGTCCGTGGGCCGCGAGGGCTGGGCGCAGTTCGGGCACGTGGCGCTTCCGGAGTACCGGTGGGGCATCTTCCTGTCCGAGCGCGACCCCGACCGGCGCATCGCGTTCGGCGAGCACAAGGGCGAGCCGGTGTGGCAGCAGGTCCCCGGCGAGTACCGCGCGGACCTGCAGCGGCTGATCGTCATCCAGGGCGACACCGAGCCCGCGTCCGTCGAGCAGCAGCGGCACCTCGGCATGACCGCGCCGAGCCTGTACGACCTGCGCAACCTGTTCCAGGTCAACGTGGAGGAGGGCCGTCACCTGTGGGCGATGGTCTACCTGCTGCACGCCTACTTCGGCCGGACCGGGCGCGAGGAGGCCGAGGCGCTGCTGCACCGCAACTCCGGCAGCGACGACTCCCCGCGCATCCTCGGCGCGTTCAACGAGGAGACGCCCGACTGGCTGTCGTTCTACATGTTCACCTACTTCACCGACCGGGACGGCAAGTACCAGCTCGGCACGCTGAAGGAGAGCGCGTTCGACCCGCTGTCGCGCACCTGCCAGTTCATGCTGAAGGAGGAGGCCCACCACATGTTCGTGGGCACCACCGGCGTGGACCGGGTGGTCGAGCGCACCGCGCAGATCATGCGCGAGCACGACACCGCCGACGTGCGGCCCTACGGCGGCATCCCCCTGGAGATCATCCAGAAGTACCTCAACTTCCACTACAGCGTCTCGCTGGACCTGTTCGGCTCGGAGACCTCCACCAACGTCGCCAACTACTTCACCGCCGGTCTCAAGGGGCGCTGGCAGGAGGAGCGCCGCAAGGACGACCACCAGCTCACCGACGCCGTCGCCACCGTCACCCAGGTCGAGGACGGCCGGCTCGTCGAGGTCGAGACGCCCGCGCTGATCGCCCTCAACAACGACCTGCGGGGCGAGTACACCGCCGACTGCCAGAACGGCGTGACCCGCTGGAACCGGATCCTCGAGGACGCCGGCATCGACTTCCGGCTGCGGCTGCCGCACGTGGGCTTCCACCGCCAGGTCGGGGCGTTCGCCGGGCACCACGTCTCCCCCGACGGCGAGGTCCTCACCGCGGAGGAGTGGGACCGCCGCAAGGGCGACTGGCTGCCGACCGACGAGGACCGCGCCTACGTCGCCTCGGTGATGCAGCCGGTGTACGAGCCCGGCAAGATCGCCGCCTGGGTCGCCCCGCCCAAGCAGGGCATCAACGGCCGCCCGTTCGACTACGAGTACGTCCACCTGGCCTGAGCGGGAGCCCTCGATGCCCGACCCCTTCAACGCCTCCGTCTACCTGGTCGACAGGCAGCTCGAGCTCGGCCGCGGCGACCGCATCGCGGTCGCCGGGCCGGGCGGCGCCCTCACGTACGCGCAGCTGGCCGAGCGGGTCCGGCGGGCCGCCGCCGGGCTGCGCGCCGCCGGGCTGCGCCCCGAGGAGCGGATCGTGCTGTTCGCCGCCGACGGGCCCGAGCTGCTGATCACCTTCCTGGCCGGGATGCGGATCGGGGCCGTGCCCGTGCCGGTGTCCAGCATGTACAACGGCACGGAGCTGGGCCACCTGCTCGCCGACTCGCGGGCGCGGATGCTGCTGGTCACCCCGCAGTTCACGGCCGCCGCGCAGGACGCGCTGGCGGTCTCGGAGCTCCGGGACGTGGTGCTGGCGGGCGGCGCCCGCGTCGAGACGCCCGCGGGGATGCGGACCTGGACGTGGGACGAGCTGCTGTCCGCCGGGGACGACGAGTCGGTGTACGGGACGTGGGACGAGTCGCCCGCGTTCTGGCTCTACACCTCCGGCACCACCGGCACGCCCAAGGCCGCCATGCACCGGCACGGCAGCGTCCGGCACGTCGCCGAGACCTACGCCGCGCACGTCCTCGGGATCACCGAGGAGGACCGGTGCTTCTCGGTGGCCAAGCTGTTCTTCGCCTACGGGCTCGGGAACGCGGCGCTGTTCCCCCTGTCGGCCGGGGCGACGACGATCCTGGACCCGGCCCGTCCGACGCCCGCCGGCGTGACCGAACGGCTGCTGGCCGACCGGCCGACGCTGTTCTTCGCCGTCCCGACGTTCTACGCGGCGCTCCTGGACGCCGACGCGCCGCGTGAGGCGTTCGCCTCGGTGCGGCTGGCGGCGTCGGCCGGGGAGCCGCTCCCGCCGGACCTGTACCGCCGCTTCACCGAGCGGTACGGCGTCGAGCTGCTGGACGGGATCGGGTCGACGGAGGCCCTGCACATCTTCCTGTCCAACCGGCCCGGCGACGTGCGGCCGGGGACCTCCGGACGCCCGGTGCCGGGCTACGAGGTGAAGCTGGTGGACGAGACCGGGGCGGAGGTCCCGCCCGGGGAGCCCGGCGACCTGCTGGTCCGGGGGCCGTCGCTGACCACCGGGTACTGGTGCCGCACCGAGGTCACCCGCAAGGCGTTCCAGGGCGAGTGGATGCGGACCGGCGACAAGTACGTGCGGTCCGAGGACGGCTACTACACCTGCCTGGGACGCAGCAACGACATGATCAAGGCGGGCGGGATCTGGGTGTCGCCGACCGAGGTCGAGCGGTGCCTGAGCGAGCATCCCGCCGTCGCCGAGGTCGCCGTGGTGGGCGTCCCGGACGAGCACGGCCTGGACAAGCCGGTCGCCTGCGTCGTCCCCGCCTCCGGGGCCCGGGTCGACGCCGAGGAGCTGATCGCCCACTGCCGCGAGCGCCTGGCGGCGTTCAAGCGGCCCCGGCAGGTCGTCGTCGTGGACGAGCTGCCCAAGACCGCCACCGGCAAGCTCCGCCGCTTCGCCATCCGCGAGCTGACCATGGAGCTGGTCCGCGGGCGGGCCGCCGCGGGCGAGCAGGCCGAGGAGAGGGTGACGCCCGTATGACCGAGGTCGACCTGCTGATCGTGGGGGCCGGGCCGGTGGGGCTGTTCGGCGCCTACTACGCGGGCTTCCGGGAGATGTCGGTGGCGGTGATGGACTCGCTGCCCGAGCCCGGCGGTCAGATCACCGCGATGTACCCGGAGAAACCGATCTACGACATCGCCGGGTTCCCGTCCGTGAAGGGCCGGGACCTGGTCGCCGGGCTCGTGGAGCAGGCGGGCCGGTTCGACCCGGCCTATCTGCTCGGTCACTGCGCGCAGACCCTCGACGAGGACGGGGACCGCTTCGTGGTGACCAGCCGGGAAGGGGCCTCGGTGCGGTGCCGGGCCGTGCTGGTGACCGGCGGGATCGGGACGTTCACCCCCCGGCCGCTGCCCGCCGGCCGCGAGTACGAGGGACGGGGCCTCGCCTACTTCGTGCCGCGTCCCGAGGAGTACACCGACACCGACGTGGTGATCGTCGGGGGCGGGGACAGCGCCTTCGACTGGGCGCTGGCCCTGCATCCCATCGCCCGCTCGGTGACGCTGGTGCACCGGCGGGAGACGTTCCGCGCCCACGCCCACACCGTGCGGCAGGTGCGGGACGCGGGCGTGGAGATCCTCACCAGTTGCCAGGTGGCCGCGCTGCGCGGCGCGACGGAGGTCGAGTCCGTCGAGGTCGTGCACACCCCCACCGGGGAGCGGCGGGAGCTGAAGGCGCAGCGCGTGATCGCCGCGCTGGGCTTCACCGCCAACCTGGGGCCGCTGAACGACTGGGGCCTGGACGTCCGCGACCGCCGGCACATCCCCGTGGACACCACCATGAGCACCGTCCGCCGCGGTGTCTTCGCGGCCGGGGACATCACCGACTACCCCGGCAAGGTCCGGTTGATCGCGGTGGGCTTCGGGGAGGCCGCGACCGCCGTCAACAACGCGGCGGTGCTCATCGATCCGGAGGCCGCGCTCTTCCCCGGCCATTCCACCGACGCGCTATAGACACCGACGCGCTATAGACGCTGTAGAGGAGCCTGATGCCGTACGTCATCGCCGAGCCCTGCATCGACGAAATGGACATGTCCTGCGTGGACGAATGCCCCGTCGACTGCATTTACCAGGGCGAGCGCAAGCTTTACATCAACCCGAAGGAATGCATCGACTGCGGCGCCTGCGAGCCGGCCTGCCCCGTGGAGGCCATCGCGCAGGACCGCCGCGTCCGCCCCGAGTACCAGGAGCACATCGCCGACAACGCCCGCTTCTTCAACGAGCCGCTGCCGGGCAGGTCCGAGAGCCTGGGCAATCCCGGGGGCGCGTCGAACATCGGGAAGGTCGGCGTGGACACCGAGCTGGTGGCCGCCCACCCCGTCGCCTGAGGGGAGGCCGCATGCTGGACGGGCACCTGCTGATCGACGCGCACGTGCACGCCGCCCGGCTGCCCACGCTGCGGCCGGCGTGGCTGGCGTGGGCGGAGGAGTTCGGGCGCTCCCACCCGTGGCCCGACCTGTACGACGCGGACGGCGCGCTGGTGCCCGAGCGGGTCGACGCGCATTTCGCGGCCGAGGGCGTGGACGCGGCCCTGGTGTTCTGCGAGTACAGCCCCAAGGCCACCGGGATGCAGCCGATCGAGGACGTGCTGCCGCTGGTCAAGCACAACCCGCGGCGGTTCCGCCCGGTCGCGAGCGTCAACCCCCACCTGCACTATCCGATCGACGCGGAGCTGGGCCGGCAGATCGAGCTGGGGGCGGTGGCGTTGAAGCTGCACCCGGTGCACGGGGGGTTCAGTCCGTCCGACCGGGCGCTGTATCCGGCGTACGCCCTGTGCCGCGAGGCCGGCATCCCGGTGATCGTGCACTGCGGGACCAGCACGTTCCCGGGGTCCTCGAACAAGTTCGCCGACCCCGTCCTGCTGGACGACGTGCTGCGGGACTTCCCCGGCCTGGACATCGTGCTGGCGCACGGCGGCCGCGGCTGGTGGTACGACGCGGCGGCGTTCCTGGCCCTGTCGCGCGACAACGTGTGGATCGAGTTGTCGGGCCTGCCGCCGCGCCGCCTGCCGGAGTACTACGCCCGGTACGACCTGGCCAGGCTGGCCCGCAAGTTCATCTTCGGGACCGACTGGCCGGGCGTTCCGGGCGTCGCCCGGAACGCCCGCGCCGTCGCCGACCTAGGCTTGGACGAGGAGACCGTCGCGCTCGTCTACGGACGCAATGCCCTCCAGGTGTATCCAGCGCTGCGCGATTTGGAACGCTAGGCCGGCGCGGTGTCCCGCGTTCCCGGCATGCCCGGCCGGGAGCCCGCCCCTGCCGTCTGTCTAAGGAGGACCGCATGGCCGTCTACGCGCTCGGCGACCGGGTGCCCGTCATCCACGAGACCGCCTACGTGCACCCCGACGCGGTGGTGATCGGCGCGGTGACGCTGGGGCCGGAGTCGTCGGTCTGGCCCAACGCCGTGCTGCGCGGCGACTACGGCCGCATCGAGGTCGGCGCCCGCACGTCCGTCCAGGACGGCACGGTGCTGCACACGACCGAGGAATGGCCCACGGTGATCGGCGCCGACTGCGTCGTCGGCCACAACGTCCACGCCGAGGGCTGCACGGTCGAGGACCGGTGCCTGATCGGCTCCGGCTCGGTCGTCCTCAACCGCGCCCGGATCGGCGCCGGCTCCATCGTCGGCGCCGCCGCCCTGGTCCCCGAGGATCTGCAGGTGCCGCCCGGCTCCATGGCGCTCGGCGTCCCCGCCCGCATCCGCCCGATGAGCGAGCAGGCCCGCCACGGGGACTGGCTGGACGAGGCCGTGCGGCTCTACGTGGGCAACGCCCGCGACTACCGCGAGAACCTGCGCCGCCTCGACTGACGCCGCGCGACGACCGAAGGGCCCGTGTGACGTGGAGCACACGGGCCCTTTCAGCTTCGCGCAGCCGCGAACTTTTGTCAACAGAGTCATGTGTTAACAAACGTTCACTGTAGAACGTAAGGGCGCCTCCCACCCCGACGGCCAGATCACAGCAGGTGAGCAGCCGTACCGCAATGAGAATTATTCAAGACAAAGTCTTGACGTGACTGCCATCACATGTAGATTCTTGGCCCAGTTTCCGCCGACCGGACGAGGTCGGCGCTCACCCCTAAGGAGGCGCCATGGGTGCTCTGTGCGCCGTTCTCCGCTCCCTCCGCCGCTCCGCGACGATCAGCGGGCTCGCCGTCGGCGCCCTCGCGCTGGCCGGGTGCGCCGGCTCCAGCCTGGGCCCGTCCGGGGCGGGCGGCTCCGGCGACGAGGTCACGCTCGGCCTGCTCGTGCCGCTGTCGGGCGTCTACGCCCCGCTCGGCGAGGACATGCGCGACGGCTTCCGGCTCTACCTCGACCAGCACGGCGGCAGGCTCGGCGGCCGGACCGTCAAGGTCGTCACCGCCGACGAGGGCGAGACCCCGCAGACCGGCGTGCCCGCCGCCCAGAAGCTCGTCACCCAGGACCGGGCCGCCGCGGTCGTCGGAGTGGTCAACTCCGCCACCGCGCTCGGGCTGCGGGACTTCTTCCACGAGTCGAAGGTGCCGCTGCTGGTCGCCAACGCCGGCGCGGACGCCATCACCGGCGACCGCGGCTCCCCGTACGTGTGGCGGACCAGCTTCGCCAACGGCAAGGTCGGCGCCGCGCTCGGCCCGGCGGTGGCCGACGAGGTCGACGGCGGCGTCTACCTGATCACCGCGGACTACGCCGCCGGCCGGGAGATGGTCGGCGGGTTCCGCAAGGCGTTCACGGCGGCCGGCGGCAAGGTCGCCGGGGAGAAGTACACGCCGTTCGGCAAGACCCAGGACTACCAGCCGTACCTGTCGGCGATCCGCAGCTCCGGCGCCAAGGCGGTGTTCAGCTTCTACGCCGGGGCCGAGGCGGTGAACTTCGTCAAGCAGTACAAGCAGTTCGGGCTGGCCGACAAGATCCCGCTGTACGGCACCGGGTTCCTCACCGAGGGCGGCGTGCTGAGCGCCCAGGGAGCTGCCGCGGTCGGCGTGAAGACCTCCCTGCACTACTCCACCGAGCTGGACACCCCGGCGAACAAGGCGTTCGTGGACGCCTACCGCAAGAAGTACAACGAGGCCCCCACCGTCTACTCCGTGCAGGCCTACGACGCCGCCGCCGTGCTGGACAAGGCGCTGGCCAAGGCGACCGGCGCCACGGGCGAGGACCTGGCGAAGGCCCTCGGCCAGGTCGGCACCATCGACAGCCCGCGCGGACCGTGGAGCTTCGACGCCCAGCACGACGCCCAGCAGAAGTACTACCTGCGCGAGGTCCGCTCCGACGGCGGCGCCATCGTCAACGCGGTCGTGCGGGAACTGGGCTGACGTCGTGCGGGAACTGGGCTGACATGGACACGTACCTGGTGAGCGTCCTGAACGGGCTGGCGATGGGCTCGCTGCTGTTCGCCATCGCGCTGGGCCTGTCGCTGGTGTTCGGGATGATGGACGTGCTCAACCTCGCGCACGGCGCGGTCTACCTCGTCGGCGCCTACGTCGCGGTCGCGCTGCTCGGCGACGGGGGCGGCCCGGCGGCGTTCGTGGCGGCGGTGCTGACCGCGGCCGCGGCGGGCGCGGCGCTCGGCGGCGCGCTGGCGGCCATGACCCGGGCCGCCCCGCACCACCTCGACCAGGCGCTGCTGACCCTCGGTGTGGCGCTGGTCGTCGCGGAACTGCTGACAGTGGCGTTCGGCAGCGACGTGCACTCGCTGCCGGCCCCCGTCCCTGTCGACGGCGGGGTGCGGATCCTCGGCGAGACCTACCCGGTGTACCGGCTGCTGGTCATCGCGTTCGGTGTCGTCCTCGCGATCGCCGTCCACCGCCTGGTGGAGCGCGGCCCGCTCGGAGCGGTGATCCGGGCGGCGGTCGCCGACCGGGCCATGGTGGCGGCGCTCGGCGTGAACACCGGCCGGGTGCTGGTCGGGGTCTTCGCGGCGGGCGCGGCGCTGGCCGCGGTCGGCGGGGTGCTGGCCGGGCCGATCCTGGGCGCCCAGCCCGGTCTGGACGAGAAGGTGCTGCTGCTGGCGCTGGTCGTGGTGGTCGTCGGGGGGCTCGGCTCGGTGCGCGGGGCGCTGCTCGGCGCGGTGCTGATCGGGCAGGTGCAGGCGCTCGGCGTGGCGCTGCTGCCCGAGTACGCCTCGTTCCTGCTGTTCGCGGCCATGGCGGCGGTGCTGCTGGTGCGGCCGGCCGGGCTGCTGCCGGCCGCGGCGGGGGTGCGCGCATGACGATGCTGCAGACCTCGGCGCCCGCTCCGACGGGCACGGTGCGCGGGCCGCGTCCGGCGCGGCGCGGCGCGGTGATCGCGACGGCCGTGGGGGTCCTGCTGGTCGCGGCCCCGCTGGTGCTCGGCGCCTACCCGGTGTCGATGATGACGCGGATGCTGGCGTTCGCGGTGCTGGTGCTCAGCGTCGATCTGCTGACCGGTGTCACGGGAATGCCGACGCTCGGACAGGCCGCCTATTTCGGAGTCGGCGCGTACACGGCGGCGCTGGTCGGCGTGCACGTCACCTCGGACGGCGCGGTGCAGGCGGCGGCGGCCCTGGCGGCGGGGCTGGTCGCGGCGGCGGCGACCGGCTGGGTCGCGGTGCGGGCGCGCGGGATCGTGTTCCTGATGCTCACGCTGGCGATCGGCGAGTCGGTGCACCAGCTCGCCGACACGTGGTCGGCGGTGGGCGGCAGCAACGGACTGGCCGGCATGCCGCCGATCAGCGTGTTCGGCGCCGCGCTCCCGGCCGCCGGGTTCGTCTACTGGTGGGTGCTGGCCGTGGCCGCACTGGTCTTCGCCGCGGTGGCGCTGGTCGCGCGGTCCCCCTACGGGCGGACGCTGCGCGGCATCCGCGACAACGAGGCCCGCATGCGGGCCTTGGGCTACCGGCCGGCGCTCGCCAGGTTCGGCGTGTACTGCCTGGCGGGCGCGGTCGCCGGGGTGGGCGGCGCGCTGTGGGCGGCGCAGGCCCGGTTCGTGTCGCCGGGCGACCTGGGCTTCGAGGTCGCGGCGCTGGCGCTGCTCAGCGTCGTGATCGGAGGGTCGGGGAGCCTGTGGGGGCCGTGCCTGGGCGCGGCGCTGGTGCTGCTCGTCCGCGACAGCCTGTCCGCCTACGTCGGCGGGCACGGGGCGCTCGTGCTGGGGGTGGTGTTCGTCGCAGTGGTGTTCCTGATGCCTCGAGGGCTGGCCGGCCTCGCCAGGAGCCGCCGCAAGGAGGTGCGGTCATGACCGCCGTCCTGGAACTGCAGGGGCTGACCCGCTCGTACGGTTCGCTGACCGCCGTCGACCATGTGGACCTGGTCGTCCGGGAGGGCGAGCGGCACGCCCTCATCGGCCCGAACGGCGCGGGCAAGTCGACGCTGTTCGCCACCGTCGCCGGGACGCTGCGGGCGACCTCCGGGCGGGTGCTGCTGAACGGGCGGGACGTGACGGCGCTGCCGGAGTCCGCCCGGGCCCGGCGCGGCCTGCTGCGCACCTACCAGCATTCGAGCCTGTTCCTCGGCTGCACCGTGCTGGACAACGTGGCGCTGGCGGCGCAGCGGGTGCAGCGGGTCGCGCACCGTTTCGACCGTCCGGCGCGCAGGTTCCGGCGCACCCAGGCGCGGGCGCTGGAGCACCTGGAGTCGGTCGGGCTGGCCGGGCGCGCCCACGACCTGGTGTCGGCGCTGTCGCACGGGGAGCGGCGGCAGCTGGAGGTGGCGATGGTGCTGGCCGCCGAGCCGACGCTGGTGATGTTCGACGAACCCACCGCCGGGATGTCGGCCGCCGAGACCGAGCGGTTCGTGACGCTGCTGGAAGGGCTGCCCCGCACCCTGACCGTCGTCATCGTCGAACACGACCTGGACGTGGTGTTCCGGTTGGCCGACCGGGTGACCGTGCTGCACCTGGGCTCCGTCCTGGCCTCCGGGCCGCCCGAGGCGATCCGCGCCGACGAGGCGGTGCAGGCGGCCTACCTCGGCGCCGCCCGCACCGAGGACCTGTTCACCGGAGGTGCCCGATGACCGACCTGCTCGCCGTCTCCGGCCTGCGCGCCGGGTACGCGGGCACCACCGTGCTCGACGGCGTGGACCTGACCGTTCCCGCCGGCGCGGTGGTGGCGCTGCTCGGCCGCAACGGCGTCGGCAAGACCACGTTCGTGCACACGGTGATGGGGATGCTGCGGCCCTACTCCGGCAGCATCCGCCTGGACGGGCGCGAGCTCGCCGGGGCGGCGGCGCACGCCGTCGCCCGCGCCGGCGTCGCCATCGTGCCGCAGGGCCGCCGGGTGTTCGCGCCGCTCACCGTCGAGGAGAACCTGCGCATCGCCGCCGGGCGCCGCCGGCGCGGCCCCTGGACCGTGGACCGCGTCTACGAGCTGATGCCCCGGCTCGCCGAACGCCGCGCCAACCGGGGCGACCAGCTCTCCGGAGGCGAGCAGCAGATGCTCGCCATCGGCCGGGCGCTGCTGCGCAACCCGCGCCTGCTGCTGCTCGACGAGCCGTCCGACGGTCTGGCCCCGGCGGTGGTCGGCCAGATCGCGGAGGTGCTGGAGCGGCTGCGCGGCGACGGCATCTCCGCCCTCCTGGTCGAGCAGGACCTGCGCCTGGCGTTCCGGCTGGCCGACGAGGTCGCGGTCATGCGCAAGGGCCGCATCGCGCACCGCGGCCCGACCGCCGAGTTCCGCTCCGACCGCGACCGGGCCCGCGCCCTGCTCGGCGTGGGCTGAACCGGCCGAGACCACGGGCCTCGGGCGGCGGGAGCCGCGGCGGACCCCCCACGCCGCGGCTCCCGCCGCCCCGCTTCCGTACGGGACGGCAGGTCAGAATGGGGGCATGGCGATCGCATCTTTCATGGTTCCGCTGGGGACGCCCGCGCCCGGGTTCACGCTGCCGTCGATCGACGGCGAGACCGTCTCGCTCACCGACTTCGACGGCACGCCCGCGCTGCTGGTGGTGTTCCTGTCGAACCACTGCCCATATGTACGGCGGATCGAGCACGGCATCGGCAAGGTGACGGCCGAGTACCGCGACAAGGGACTGGCCACCGTGGCGATCTGCAGCAACGACGTCGAGAGGTACCCCGACGACGGCGCCGAGCATCTGCGCGAGCAGGCGAAGCGGGCGGGGTTCGCCTTCCCGTACCTGGTGGACGCGTCGCAGGACGTCGCCAAGGCGTACCGGGCCGCGTGCACGCCGGACTTCTTCCTGTACGACGCCGACCGGCGGCTGGCGTACCGAGGGCAGTTCGACGCCGCGCGTCCCGGGAACGACGCGCCCGTGGACGGGTCGTCGCTGCGCGCGGCGATCGACCGCGTCCTCGCGGGCGAGCCGGTCCCCGAGCCGCACACGCCCAGCCTGGGGTGCGGCATCAAGTGGAAGCCGGGCAACGAGCCCGCGTAGGCGGCCGTCCGGGCCCTGAAGCGGCAGCGGCGGCCTCCGGACCGCCGCTGCGCGGGCCGCGCCGCATGGGTTAACCTACCAAGCGATTGCTAGATCGCTGTCAGATCGCCCGTGCGAGCGGAGGCGGCCGGGGATGGATCTTGAGTTCGGCGCGGCCGACGAGGCGTTCCGGGACGAGGTGCGGGCGTGGCTGCGCGCGCACGTCCCCGCCGAGCCGCTGCCGTCGCTGGAGACCGCGGAGGGCTTCGCGGCGCACCGGGAGTGGGAGCGCACGCTGGGCGAGGCCCGCCTGTCGGCGGTGTCGTGGCCGCGGGAGTACGGCGGGCGCGGCGCGACCGTGCTGCAGTGGCTGATCTTCGAGGAGGAGTACTACGCCGCGGGCGCCCCCGGACGCGTCAACCAGAACGGCATCAACCTCCTCGCGCCCACGCTGTTCGAGCACGGCACGCCCGAGCAGCTCGCCCGCGTCCTGCCGCCCATGGCGCGCGGCGAGGTGATCTGGGCGCAGGCGTGGTCGGAACCGGGCGCGGGCAGCGACCTGGCGTCCCTGCGCGCCGCCGCCGCCCGCGTCGACGGCGGCTGGCTGCTCAACGGGCAGAAGACGTGGAGCTCGCGGGCGGCGTTCGCCGACCGCGCGTTCGGCCTGTTCCGCTCCGATCCGGACGCCGAACGGCACCGGGGGCTGACGTACCTGATGTTCCCGCTGGACGCCGACGGCGTGACCGTGCGCCCGATCGGACGGCTGGACGGCAAGCCCGCGTTCGCCGAGCTCTTCCTGGACGACGTGTTCGTCCCGGACGAGGACGTGATCGGCGCCCCCGGCGACGGCTGGCGGGCGGCGATGAGCACCGCGGGCAGCGAACGCGGCCTCACGCTGCGCTTCCCCGGCCGGTTCACCGCCGCGGCCGACCGGCTCGTGGCGCTGTGGCGGGAGCGCGCCGACCCGTCCGACGCGGCCCTGCGGGACCGGGTCGCCGACGCGTGGATCAAGGCCCGCGCCTACCGGCTCAAGGGCTTCGAGACGGTGTCGCGGACCGACGGGACCGCCGCCGAGGCCAGCCTGAACAAGATCTTCTGGTCGGAGCTGGACGTGGCGCTGCACGAGGCCGCGCTGGACCTGCTCGGCGCCGACGGCGAGCTCGCCGGGCCCTGGCTGGAGGGCTACGTGTTCTCCCTGGCGGGCCCGATCTACGCGGGCACCAACGAGATCCAGCGCGACGTCGTCGCCGAGCGCGTGCTCGGCCTGCCGAGGGGGACGCGGTGAGGTTCGTCCTGGACGCCGAGCAGCGGCTGTTCGCCGAGACCCTCGACAAGCTGCTCGCCGAGGCCGACACCCCGGCAGCGATCCGCGCGTGGGCGGCGGGCGACGCCGCGCCCGGGCGGGCGCTGTGGCGGTCGCTGGCCGAGACGGGGGTGTTCGCGCTGGCGGTGCCCGAGTCGCACGGCGGGGCCGGGACGCTGCCGGTGGAGCTGGTCACGGCGGCGTTCGAACTGGGGCGCCACGCGGTTCCGGGGCCGTTCGTGGAGACGCTCGCCGGCGCGGCGCTGATCGGCGGTCTCGGCGACGACGCGCTCGCCGCCGCCTGGCTGCCGCGCGTCGCCGCCGGGGACGCGATGATCTCGCTGGCCCGGCCCTACGCGCTCGACGCCGACGTCGCCGACCTCGTCGTGTCCGTCGCCGAGGACGACGGGCCGCCGCGGACCGCCCGTCCCGCCGCGATGCGTTGCGGAGTCGACCCGGCGCGGCGGCTGTTCGAGGTGCGTCCGGACGCTCCCCTCGCCGCCGGACCGGACGACGCGCACGCGACCGCAGCGGCCGTCGACCTGGCCGCCCTGCTGTGCGCGGCCCAGCAGCTGGGCGTCGGCCGGGCGCTGCTGGACGCGTCGGTGGAGTACGCCAAGACGCGCCGGCAGTTCGGCCGCGCCATCGGCGAGTTCCAGGCCGTCAAGCACCACCTGGCGAACGCGCTCGTGCACCTGGAGTTCGCCCGGCCGCTCGTGTACGGGGCGGCGCTCTCCTACGGGACGGCGGTTTTCCCCCGGGACGTGTCCGCGGCGAAAGCGGCTGCGGCCGAGGCGTCCTACATGACCGCGAAGACCGCCCTTCAGGTGCACGGCGCCATCGCCTACACCGACGAGTACGCCCCGTCCCTGTGGATCCGCAAGGCCCGCGCCCTGTACTCGGCCTGGGGGGCGCCGGCGGCCCACCGCGCACGCGTCCTGAGCCTCTTGTGAGCCGCCCGGCGCCGGGCTCAGCCCTTCGCTGACGGGGGCGGACCGGCCAAGCCGTGCAGCAGAAGCTCGGTGAGGGCGTCGACGATCTGGCCGTCGCCGAGGTCCGGGACGTCCTCGCCGCCGGTGAGCAGGGCGAATCCGAGCAGGGTGAGCATCGCGCCCATGGCCGCGGCGATCAGCGCGGGGTCTCCGGGAAGCTCGCGCCCCCGCTCGCGCGCGTGCTCCAGATGCTCGCGGAGGACGGCCGTGTTGTCCGCCAGGGCGCGCCAGGCGCGGCCCGATCCGGGCGGCGCGGCGATCGTCGTCTGGAACCGCGCGACCACGACCGGAAGACGGTCGCGCAGCGTCCTCCAGAAGTCCTCGATGTGCGCGCGCAGCTGCGCGGGATCGGTCAGGTCGTGGTCGCGGGGATGCCCCTTCGCCTCCCCTCCGGCGTCCCCGTTCATGTCGCGCAGCAGCGCCGAGAGCAGCTCCTGCTTGCCGGTGAAGTGGTCGTAGAAGGACCCGGTGGCCCGCCCCGCCGCCCGGGTGATGTCCGTGACCTTGGTGTCGAGGTAGCCCCGTTCGACGAACAGCCTGCGGGCGGCGTCCTTCAGCGCCCGTTCCGTCTCGGCCGCCTTCCGATTGCGAACGCCCAACGCGCCCCCCTCCGTTCCGGGCCGCCACGGCAGTCGCCCCAGGATATTGGCCTCCGGCTCCCTCCCCCGGCCCAGGTAGACGCTACTGGACCACATGTCAATACTTGTCCGCGGATAAGCGAGTGGTTACGTTACCGGCGGGAAACCGCCCAGGAGGTCCCCCCGATGCGCCCCGCCACCCGCTGGACCGCTCCCCTCGCCGCCGCCGCGCTCGCGTTCACCGCCGGCACCGCCCCCGTCCACGCCGCACCCGCCGTCGACCCCGCCGTCGCCCCCGCCGCCCGCACGGCCGCCGTCCCGGCCGCCTGGGCGCCGAGCGGATGGACGCCCCGCCCCGCCGTCTACGAGGTGGCGACCGAGAGGGACGTCACGCTGACGATGAGCGACGGCGTCCGGCTGGTCGCCGACGTCCGGCGGCCCGCCCGCGACGGCCGGCCCGTGCCCGGCCGCTTCCCGGTGATCGTCACCATGACCCCGTACAACAAGTCGCTGCCCGGCGCGAACATGGCCAGCGACCACCTGGTGCGGCGCGGCTACGTCCAGGTGATCGTGGACGTGCGCGGCACCGGCGGCTCGCAGGGCCGCTGGGAGGCCTTCAGCGCCCGTGAACAGCGCGACGGCGCCGAGGCCGTCGCCTGGGCCGCGTCCCGCGAGCGGCCCTGGAGCGACGGGCGGGTGGGCATGGTCGGCGCCTCGTACGGCGCCATCAACCAGCTGTTCACCGCCGCGCAGCGTCCCCGGGGGCTCAAGGCCCTGTTCCCCGTCGTGCCGATGGGCGACGCCTACCGCGATGTCATCGGCACCGGCGGGCAGCTGGGTCTGGGCTTCGTGCCGATGTGGCTGGCAGCGGTCTCGGTGACCGGACTGCTGCCGCCCACCTACGCCGGCGCCGACCCCGCGCGGGCCGCGCGGGTGCTGCGCGAGCACTTCGGCAACATCGCCGACTTCCAGATCGCCATGCTGCTCGACGCGCTCGCCGGCGGGGACAAGGCGTTCGACGGCCCCTTCTACCGGACGCGCTCGCCGCTGGAGATCGTCGACAGGGTCGACGTGCCGACGTTCATCGTCGGCGGCGAGTTCGACATCTTCCAACGCAGCGAGCCGATGCTCTACCAGCGGCTGGCGCGCCGCGTCCCCGCCCGGTTCGTGTACGGGCCGTGGTACCACATCGACGGCGCCTCGCCCGCGCTCGGCGTGACCATCCCCGGCACACCGGTGCCGCCCGGCCCGTCGCTGCAGGACCTCATGCTCCGCTGGTTCGACCGCTACGTCCGGGACGTCCCCGACCCGGCGCTGGACCGGGACGTGCCGCCGGTCACCTACTTCGAGAACGGGTCGGGACGCTGGGTGAAGACCGCCCAGTGGCCGCCCGCCGGGACCCGCTACCAGGCGTTCCGGCTCTCCGGGCGGGCCGCTCCGGGACGGCCCGGCGCCCTGACGACCGGTCAGGCCACAGGAGGCCCCGACCACGTCCCGTGGAACCCGTTCGCCGGCCTGTGCACCCGCTCCACGGTCCAGTGGGCGGGCGCGGGGCTCCTGAAGTACCTGGACCTGTCCTGCGAGCACGACAACAGCTCCAACGACGCGCTCGGGGTCGTCTACGACCTGCCCGTCCGCCGGCCGCTGCGCCTCGCCGGACCGATCAACGCGCACCTGGTGGTGTCCGGCTCCGCCCGCGACGGCCAGCTCACCGTGCGCGTCGAGGACGTCGCCCCCGACGGGACGGCCACCCAGCTCACCAGCGGCTGGCAGGTGCTCTCCCTGCGGGCGCTGGACGAGGCCCGCACCGTCCGGCGCGACGGCCTGATCGTCCAGCCGTACCACCCGTACACCAGGGCGTCGGCCAAGGCCATGCCGAAGAACACGCCCGTCGCCGTCGACGTGGAGGTCTTCCCGATCGCCGCCGAGATCAAGCCCGGCCACCGGCTGCGCGTGTCGATCCAGACCGGCGACTTCCCCCACCTGTTCCCGCCGCTGCCCCAGCTGGGCCGCTCGATCGGCAAGGGCGTCAAGATCTGGCACGACCCGGCCCACCCGTCCTGGGTGGCCCTCCCCGTGACACCGTGACGGCCACGGCGGTCACCGACCGGTGCCCGCGCCCGCGCGACCGCTCGCGTCGCCGCTCCTCCCTCCGGCGACCAGACGGTCGACCGACCAGAGCACCGCGCCGATCCCCAGCAGCACGGCGGCGCGCAGGTAGACCTCCCCGTCGCGGCCGGTGATCGGCAGGGCGAGCAGCAGGCTGCCGACCGCGCCCAGCACCGGCATCCACGTCGGCGCCTGGAAGTGGTCGCGGGCGGCCCGCTCGCGCCGCAGCACCAGCACGCACACGTCGACCAGCGCGAACACCAGGAGCAGCAGCAGCACGGTGGTGTCGGCCAGCCCGCCGACGTCCCCCGTGCTCACCAGCACCACGGCGACGCCGGTGGTGAACACGATCGCCGTCCACGGCACGGCCCGGGTCGGATGCACCGCGCCGAACACGCGCGGCACGACGCCCTCCCGCGCCATCCCGTACACCAGCCGCGACGCCATGATCATGTTGATCAGCGCGGTGTTCCCGACGGCCAGCAGCGCGATGAGCGCGAACAGCTTCGGCGGGAAGCCGAGTCCGGCCGCGCGGACGACCTCCAGCAGCGGCCCCGTCGACCGCTCCAGCGTCCGGGCGTCCACCAGCATGGTCGCGGTGAACGCCACCGCCGTGTACACCACCGCGGTGACCGCCAGCCCGCCGAACAGCGCGAGCGGGAAGTCGCGGCGCGGGTCGCGCGCCTCCTCGGCCAGGTTCACCGAGTCCTCGAAGCCCAGCAGCGCGTAGAACGCCAGCGCCGTCCCGCCGAGCACGCCCATGAACGCGCCGCCCGCCGGGTGGAAGTCCAGGGCGCGCCCGGGATCGCCGTTCCCGGTCGCCAGCGCCACCGCGCCGATCGCCATGATGACGACCAGGCCGGACGCCTCGACCACCGTGAGCACCACGTTGACCTTGACGGACTCGGAGATCCCCGCGAGGTTGACCAGGGTCACCAGCGCCAGGAAGCCGAGCGCGCCCGCCGGCGCGGGCAGCGGCGCGAACTCGGCCAGATACTCGCCGCCGAAGGCGCGCGCCGCGGCGCTCGCCGACGTGACCCCGCTCATCATCACCGCGAACGCCACGAGGAACGTCACGAACGGCACCCCGAACGCCCGGTGGGCGTACAGGGCCGCCCCGGCCGCCCGCGGATACTTGCCGACCAGCTCGGCGTAGGCCGCGGCGGTCAGCGCGGCCAGCATGAACGCCACCGGGAACGGTATCCACACCGCCCCGCCGACCTCGCCGGCGACCTGCCCGACCAGCGCGTAGACGCCCGCGCCGAGGATGTCCCCGATCACGAACACCAGCAGCATCCGGCGACCGATGACGCGCCGCAGCCCGCCCTCCACCGTCCGCGGATCGCCCGACGCCCCCGCCATGCCCCCTCCTGCCCGGCGCTTCGGCCCTCCACTACCCGCAGCAGCAAGAAGTAACGCAGCGCCACCACAGGCAGCGCCACCACAGACCTGGCGCCGGGGAGGGGCGGCGGTGCGGCGGGTCAGACGTCGATGCGGCCGGCGTCGAGTTCGGCGGCGCCGGCGGCGATGAACTCGCGGCGCGGGGCGACCTCGCTGCCCATGAGGAGGTCGAAGATGCGCGCGGCCTCCTCGGCGTCCTCGATGCGGATGCGGCGCAGGATGCGGTGGCGCGGGTCCATGGTGGTCTCGGCCAGCTGGTCGGCGTCCATCTCGCCGAGGCCCTTGTAGCGCTGGACGGGCTCCTTCCAGCGCAGGCCCTTGCGCTCGAACTCCACCAGCTTCTTGCGCAGCTCGGCGTCGCTGTAGCAGTAGACGTACTTGTCCTGGCCCTTCTTGGGCTTGAGGAGCTCGATGCGGTGCAGCGGCGGGACGGCGGCGAAGACGCGGCCGGCCTCCAGCATGGGCCGCATGTAGCGGTAGAACAGCGTGAGCAGCAGGCAGCGGATGTGCGAGCCGTCCACGTCGGCGTCCGCCATGAGGATGATGCGGCCGTAGCGGGCCGAGTCCAGGTCGAACGTCCGGCCGGAGCCGGCGCCGACCACCTGGATGATCGCGGCGCACTCGGCGTTCTTGAGCATGTCGGCCGTGGACGCCTTCTGCACGTTGAGGATCTTGCCGCGGATCGGCAGCAGCGCCTGGAACTCGGAGTCGCGGGCCAGCTTGGCGGTGCCGAGCGCCGAGTCGCCCTCCACGATGAACAGCTCGCTGCGGTCGTCGGTGGTGCGGCAGTCGACCAGCTTGGCGGGCAGCGCGGAGTTCTCCAGGGCGTTCTTGCGGCGCTGGTTGTCGCGCTGGGTGCGGGCCGCGATCCGGGTCCGGGCCGCGCCGACGACCTTCTCCAGCACGGCGCGCAGCTGCTGCTTCTGCCCGCGCGGCGGGTTCTCGAAGATCGCCTTGAGCTCGCGGGTGACGACCTGCTGGACGATCCGGGTCGCGGCCGAGGTGCCCAGCACCTCCTTGGTCTGCCCCTCGAACTGCGGCTCGGGCAGCCGGACGGTGACCACGGCGGTCAGGCCCTCCAGGACGTCGTCCTTGATGACGTCCTCGTCGCTGTTCTTCAGCAGCCGGGTGGCCCGCAGCTGGTCGTTGATCACCCTGACCAGGGCCCGGTCGAACCCGCGCACGTGGGTGCCGTGCTTGGGCGTGGCGATCACGTTGACGAACGACTTGCAGACGGTGTCGTAGCCGGTGCCCCAGCGCAGCGCCACGTCCACCTCGAGGTCGCGTTCGACGTCCCGCGGGATGAGGTGGCCCTGCTCGTCCAGGACGGGGACGGTCTCGGTGAAGTGGCCCCGGCCCCGCAGCCGCAGCACGTCCACCACGGGCGGGTCCTTGGCGAGGAAGGAGCAGAACTCGCTGATGCCGCCGTCGAAGCGGAAGGTCTCCTCGACGACCTCCTCGCCGCGCTCGTCGCGCACGTCGATGGTCAGGCCGGGGATCAGGAACGCGGTCTGCCGCATCCGGTCGAGGACCTGCTCGGTCTCCACCGTGGCGCCCTTGAGGAAGATCCGCATGTCCGGCCAGAACCGCACCCTGGTGCCGGTGGTCGTCTTGGCGACCCGGCGGATCTTGCGCAGCCCCGACTTCCTCTTGAACTTGGCGGTGGGGCCGTCCCCGTCGAACTCGCCGGGCAGGCCGCGGCGGAAGCTGATGGCGTGGGTGTGCCCCTCGCGGTCGACCTCGACGTCCAGGCGGGCCGACAGCGCGTTGACCACCGAGGCGCCCACGCCGTGCAGGCCGCCGGAGGCGGTGTAGGACACGCCGCCGAACTTGCCGCCCGCGTGCAGCCGGGTCATCACCAGCTCGACGCCGGACAGCTTGGTCTTGGGCTCGATGTCGACCGGGATGCCCCGCCCGTTGTCGGCCACCTCGAACGAGCCGTCGGCGCGGAGGGTGACGGAGATGTGCGTGCAGTACCCCGCCAGGGCCTCATCGACGCAGTTGTCGACGATCTCCCACAGGCAGTGCGCGAGCCCGCGCCCGTCGGTGGACCCGATGTACATGCCGGGTCGCTTCCGGACGGCCTCCAGGCCCTCCAGCACCGTCAGGTGCCGGGCGGAGTAACCGTGCGGGTCGTCGGTGGTCGCTTCAGCGGTCGCGGCGGTCAACTGGTGCGCTCCTCGGGGATGAGGCAGGCTCGGGTGGTCGAATCGGTCGAGTTCGGCAGAAGGTTACCCCCGCCCGCCGACACTCCTTTCACCGGCGCGCCGCGGCGTCCGGGCGGGCCGCGCGGCGCTCGCGACAAGACCGGTGCCGGGGGCGGCCGTTCCATCGGCCGCGTGATCCCCGCGTCGCTTCCATCAAACCACGGCGGACGGGCGATGGCCTGGGAATACGCATTCCCGATCAGTGGCGCGGCGACGCCCGGCCCCTCCGCGGCTCCGCGGGACACGATCATGATCGCGCGCAGCGGGCGCGCGGCGCCATCACCTCGGACGATCACCTCGGACGACTACCTCGGACGATCACCTCGGACGTCGCGCGGACGCCGACGAACGGCCTTCCGGCGGGCCGTCGAGAAAACACCACGAACCGCCCGCGAATGCTGTGACCTCGGTCACTTATTGGGCCATTCTGCTGTAGGCGTACTAAGAAGCAGGTTGGGAACGTCGAGGTCGGGTTAGATGTTGTCCTAAGTACCGACCCCGAGCATGAGGAAGGTGCCGTGACTGGAGCCCTTGCCCCGACGAAGCCGCTGACCGTCGCAGACCGCTGCGACCGTTGCGGCGCTCAGGCGTACGTCCGTGCGGTCCTTGCGGGCGGCGGCGACCTTCTGTTCTGCGCTCACCACGGGCGCAAGTACGCAGAAGCGCTCCGTGCCATCGGGGCCGACATCCAGGACGAGACCGACAGGCTGAACGCGACCGCGGCCTCCGCCACCCATGCGGAGCGGTAGCCGTCCCCATAAATGGTTGCGACGGCGGTCACCGCGGGGTGGCCGCCGTTTCGCATTCCCGAGCACGGCCGGCGGACGCGCATTGCATCCAGTCGATTACAGATAGTGACGGACGGGCGGAAGAACGCCGCCATTATTCCGTTGTGCAATGCATTCGCACGGTCACTGAGCGTAGAAACGGATCGCAGAAAGTGCACATCCTGCTGCCGCCGTCGGAGCGCAAGGCGTCCGCCGCGGACGGTCCGCCGCTGGACCTGTCCGCGCTGAGCTTCCCCGACCTCACGCCGACGCGGGAGCGCGTGCTCGCGGCGCTGCGCGACGTGTGCCGGCGGCACGACGCCGCCGACGTCCTCGGGCTGCCCGCCGGGCAGGCGGAGGAGGCCCTCGCCCGCAACCGCGCCCTGGCCGAGGCGCCCGCCCTGCCGGTCGCCCGCCTCTACACCGGCGTCCTCTACGACAACCTGGACCTGCCCGCCCTCGACCCCGACCGGGCCGCCGAGCAGATCATCGTGTTCTCCGGGCTGTGGGGCGCGCTGCGGCTCACCGACCGCGTGCCCGCGTACCGGCTGGCGATGAACGCCTCGCTGCCGCCGCTCGGCAGGCTCGCCGCGGTGTGGCGCCCCGCGCTCACGGGGGCGCTGCGGCCGGCCGGCCTGATCGTCGACATGCGGTCCGGGCCGTACGCCGCCGCCTGGAAGGCCGGCCCCGGACCCGTCGTCGCCGTGCGGGTGTTCCGCGAACGCGTCGTGGACGGCGTGCCGCGGCGCACGGTGGTCAGCCACATGGCCAAGGCGACGCGGGGCAGGCTCGCGCACGACCTGATCAAGGCCGGGGCGTCGCCGCGGACCCCGGAGGAACTGGCCAAGGTCGCGGCCGACCTCGGCCACACCGTCGAGCTGAACGGCGCGAACCTCGACGTCGTCCTGCACTCCTGAGCGCGCCGCGCCGACCGCGCGCCCGCCGCCTCCCCCGGGCGCGGCGGGCGTGCGTGCAGACGATCAGTCCAGGTAGTCGCGCAGCACCTGGGACCGGGACGGGTGGCGCAGCTTGGACATGGTCTTGGACTCGATCTGCCGGATGCGCTCGCGGGTCACCCCGTACACCTTGCCGATCTCGTCCAGCGTCTTGGGCTGGCCGTCGGTCAGGCCGAACCGCATGGACACCACGCCCGCCTCGCGCTCGCTCAGCGTGTCGAGCACCGAGTGCAGCTGCTCCTGCAGCAGCGTGAAGCTGACCGCGTCGGCCGGGACGATCGCCTCGGAGTCCTCGATCAGGTCGCCGAACTCGCTGTCGCCGTCCTCGCCCAGCGGGGTGTGCAGGGAGATCGGCTCGCGGCCGTACTTCTGGACCTCGACGACCTTCTCCGGGGTCATGTCGAGCTCCTTGGCCAGCTCCTCCGGGGTGGGCTCGCGGCCGAGGTCCTGCAGCATCTGCCGCTGCACCCGGGCCAGCTTGTTGATCACCTCGACCATGTGCACCGGGATGCGGATGGTGCGGGCCTGGTCGGCCATGGCCCGGGTGATCGCCTGCCGGATCCACCAGGTGGCGTAGGTGGAGAACTTGTAGCCCTTGGTGTAGTCGAACTTCTCGACGGCGCGGATCAGACCGAGGTTGCCCTCCTGGATCAGGTCCAGGAACAGCATGCCGCGGCCGGTGTAGCGCTTGGCCAGCGACACCACCAGCCGCAGGTTGGCCTCGAGCAGGTGGTTCTTGGCGCGGCGGCCGTCCTCGGCGATCCACTCGTAGTCGAGCCGGTCCTCCTCGGACATCAGGTGGCCCTCTTTGGCCAGCTTCTCCTCGGCGAACAGACCGGCCTCGATGCGCTTGGCCAGCTCGACCTCCTGCTCGGCGTTGAGCAGGGGGACCTTGCCGATCTGCTTGAGGTAGTCCTTGACCGGGTCGGCGGTGGCCCCCGCGGCGGCGATCTGCTGGGCCGGGGCGTCCTCGTCGTCATCGCCGAGGACGAACGCCTCCTCCTCGCCGTCGCCCGCGTCGTCGTCCTTGGCGGACGACTTGCCCTGGGCCTCCTCCTCGTCCTCGACGTCGGCCTGGTCATCGACGACCGCGTCGTCGGCCAGGTCGGCCTCGAGGTCGCTGAGGTCGGCGTCCAGGTCGGTCACATCGACGTCGTCCTCGAGGTCGGGCTCGTCGCCCGGGCGGGTCGCGCCCACCTTGACGGCGGAGGGGCCGGCGGCCTTCTTCCTCGTGGTCTTGGTCGTGGACGAGGACTTCTTGGCGGTGCCCGTGCCGCTCTTCTTGGCCTGCTTCTTGGCGGCCGGCTTGGCCGCGCTCTTGCCGGACTTGCGGGAGGTCGACCGCGCGGCCGACTCGCCGGAGGTTCCAGTGTCGCCGGATCGCTCCGTCACGACGGCGGTCACCGTGTCGGGCTGCTCCTTGGCGGCGGCGGCGGTCTTGGCTCTGCGCGGCGTGGTCGCCCGCTTGCGCGAACGCTTCGGCGCCGCAGAGTCGGCAGCGCTGACCATGACGGTCACACCCTTCTCGCTGAGGCTCCGCAGAATCCTGGAGGCCATCGACACGGGGATGTCGGCCTCTTCGAACGTACGGCGTACGTCGTCGGCTTCGAGGTAACCCTGGGACCGTCCACGCTCGATCAGCTGCGCGATCACTTGCTCGTGCAGTTCCGACGCTTTCGAGGTCGAGCTAGCAGGCGACACAAATACCTCTCGAACGAACGTGTGGGTTGGTTGACCCAAGTGCCCTGACGGGCTCGGCCTCACACGGGGTGGGACCACACACCGGGCGGGGCCACCCTGTGCGGGACCGCAGCGTACCCGCTCTTACAAGGGTCAAGCATTCTGGCACGGCTGCGCATTCCGCTTCTCGTGATGTCTGCCCGGTAACACACCACCTTAGAGGGCGCCGAGCGGTCCTTTGTACGGACCGGGCCCGCTCAGCGCGGCTCCGGGGGCGTCACTACCCGCTCTTGGGCGGGACGTGTAGGGCGAGTACGGTCACATCGTCCACTTGCTCATACCCCGCAAGCATCCGATCGACCAGGAAGTCGACGAGTCTCTCCGGATCTCCTACCACTTCAGGTGGAGCGTCCGCCGCGGCCGCGACCAGCTCGTCCAGCCCGGCGTCCACCCCACGCCTACGGTTCTCCACCAGTCCATCGGAATAGAAGACCACAGTGTTGCCGGTTTCGATGGAAAAACTCGCCTGCTGCCGCTGCGACGGCCAGCCCAGCGGGGTCCCGGGCTCGCGCGAGCTGAGCTCGGCGGTGCCGTCACCGGAGATCAGCAGGAGCGGAGGGTGGCCCGCGTTGCTGAACGCCCCGCGGCCGGTCTCCGGGTCGATGACCGCGTAGGCGACGGTGGTGAACTGCTCCTCGTCCTCGGTGGCGCTGAACAGCCGGTCCAGGCCCGCCAGCACGGCGGCGGGCCGGGGGTCGTTGAGCGCCAGCGCCCGCAGCGCGTTGCGCACGCGTCCCATTCCGGCCGCGGCCAGCACGCCCTTGCCCATGACGTCGCCGACGGCGACGGCGAGCCGGTCGTCGGGCAGCCGGAACACGTCGTACCAGTCGCCGCCGACCTGCACGTGCCGGGTGGCGGGGTCGTAGCGGGCGGCCAGTTGCATGCCGGGCAGCCGCGGCAGGTCGCTGGGCAGGAGGCTGCGCTGCAGCTCCTCGGCGGTGCGGTGTTCGCGCTCGAACAGCAGCGCCCGCTCCACGGCCAGGGCGCACTGCCCGGCGAGGGCCTCCAGGAAGACCCGCTCCTCCTCGGTGATCTCGCGCGGCCGGGTGAAGGAGAACCGCAGCGCGCCGATCGGCGCCCCGGCCGCCAGCAGCGGCAGGCCCACCCAGGCGCGCTCCTCGGTGTGCTGCAGGAACAAGCCCGCCTCGTCGCGGCCGAGCTGCAGCCGCAGGCTGTCGGGGTGCTCGGCGAGGAACGGCCGGCTCTCGCGCACCGCCACCGACATCACCGTCTGGTCGGAGACCTTGATCTCCTCGCGGACCGCGCGGCCCTCGCCGCCGCGGCCGTCGCCGGGCGGGGACACCACCGACAGCCGCAGCTTGTCGTCGTCCAGCAGCGCCACCGCCGAGTAGTCGGCGCCGATCGCCGACCGGCCCACCTCGGTGATCACCTGGACGACCTGGCTGACGGTCAGCGCCTCGGCCAGCATCGAGGTGGCCTGCTGCAGCCGGGCGGTGCGCAGCGCGGCGGCCGACAGCTGCTCGGTCAGGCGGCCGCGCATCTCCTCGGCCTCGCGCTGGCCGGTGACGTCGGTGTTGGCGCCGACCCACTCGATGACCTTGTCGCCCCGCCAGATCGGCACGGCGCGCACGTCGAAGTGCCGGTAGGTGCCGCTCTTGGTGCGGATGCGGTAGCCGGTCTCGAAGACCCGGTTCTCCTCGACGCACTCGCGCCAGTGCGCCTCGATGCGCGGGCGGTCCTCGGGATGGACGACGGCCAGCCACCCGCCCAGGGCGTACTCCTCGGGGGTCTGACCGGTGATCGCCCGCCACTCGGGCGCGTCGTCGAGCACGCCGCCCTCGGGCGCGGCCACCCACACCACCTGGGAGCTGGCCTCGACCAGGGAGCGGTAGCGCTGCTCCTTGCGCCGGATGACCTCCTCCGCGCGGCGCCGCTCGGTGACGTCCAGCGCGGTCAGCACGACCCCGAGCTGGCGGCCGTCGGGGCCGTGGGAGGGCAGCCAGGAGCAGGCCAGGATGCGTTCGTCGGCGCCGGGCCCGGGCACCGTGGCGGCCGGGGGCAGGGCGTCGGCGGAAGGCATCGCGGGCGTCGGCACGGCCGCCGGGTCGGCGTCCCGCCCGGTCTCGGCGGCCGTCTCCTCGGCGCCGTCCTCGGGCGACGCGGCGTCCCGCCCGGCGAGCCGGACGGTCAGGTCCTGCTCCGACAGCGGCCGGTCGTCGGCCAGCACGCGGCGCAGCGCCTCCTCGAACACCGCGGCCAGGTCGTCGGGCAGCACCTCGCGCGGGCGCTTGCGGTGCAGCCGGGACGCGGGGACGCCGAGCATCCCGGCCAGGGCGTCGCTGGCCCGGCGGCAGCGCAGGTCGGTGTCGAAGAACGCGAAACCGGCGGGCGCCTCCCGCATCAGCGTGGCGTACAGGGCGGAGTCGGACGCGTCCATGGGCTGGCCCTCCGTCCCCGAGAGCCGGGGATGCGGAACGGACGTATCGGTGCTCATGGACAACACCTCCGTCCCCGAGGGTCCCCTACCGCGCGGCAATTCTTCATCACTATGCGTGAATGGGAGCAGGCTGGCGCTCCCGCCTCCATCACAACACCGGTCGGAGTCAGGTTCTCATCATCCCGATGGCAGGGCGCGGACGGAAGTCCCGCGGGACAACCCCTGTCATACACCCGCCACCGCAATGTCGAAAATGAGGACCGCCCGGCGTGGCGCCTTGCGGGACGGGCCCGGACGCCCACACGGACGGTGAGTAGCCGATGGTATGACGTCCGCGGCCCGCGGGTCCGCCAACTCCCGTCCGTCGGCGAGTTGCGGCCGCACCGCACCGCCCTCCGCGGTTCGTCCGCATCCCGGCCTGCGGGGCGGGCAAAAACAACACAAAGAAACGTGGTGCGGCGGCGTTCTCCCCCCGGACGCCCCCGAACGCCCGCGAGCGTCCCGGTGGCACCCGAGGCGCGCGCCGCCCCTGGGGCCGCCTGCTTCTCGGCCACGGCGGCTACTTCTTGGCGGCGGCCTTCATCTGCTGTTTGAACTCGCGGACTTTGGCCAGCGACTCGGGTCCGGTGATGTCGGCGACGGACCGGTAGGAGCCCTCCTCGCCGTACGCGCCGGCCGCCTCGCGCCAGCCCTGCGGGCGCACCCCGAAGCGCTTGCCCAGCAGCGCCACGAAGATCTGCGCCTTCTGCTTGCCGTAGCCGGGCAGGGCGTTGAGCCTCGTGAACAGCTCCGCGCCCGACTCGACGTCGCGCCAGATCGCCCCGGCGTCGCCGTCGTAGTGCTCCACCAGGTACTGGCAGAGCTGCTGGATGCGCTTGGCCATCGAGCCCGGGTACCGGTGCACGGCGGGCTTCTCCGCCAGCAGCGCGGCGAAGCGCTCCGGGTCGCAGGCGGCGATCTCGTGCGCGTCCAGGTCGTCGGCGCCCATCCGCCGCGCGATGACGTACGGTCCGGAAAACGCCCGTTCCATGGGGATCTGCTGGTCGAGCAGCATGCCCGTCAGCAGGGCCAGCGGGCTGCGTCCGAGCAGCTCATCGGCCTCCGGCTGCTGGCTGAGGTGAACCTTGGTGGCCATGGAGCCAGCTTAGGACCTCGCCTCCGACGAATCCCTGTGACTTCCATGCGGCTCCCTGCGACTTCCCTGCGACTGCCTGCGACTCCCTGCGACTTCCCTACGACTCCCTGCGACTTCCATGCGACGGAGCCGAGGCCGTGGCGGGACGCCGCGCGGGGTGTTCGAATACCGGCAGAGGGTCCCAGCGAGAGGCATGAAGGTGGACGATGTGGACGTGGACGACAGGGAACCGTCGGGCACGCCCGTAGGACGGCGCATCGTGCTCGGCATGCTCGGCCTGGGCGCGGCGGGGGTCGCGGTCGGCGCGTCGCTGCAGGACCGGGTGAGCGAAACGCTGTCCCCGATCGGCGCCCCCTTCCAGGATGTGCTGCCCGCCGCGGGCGGCTTCCGCTACTACTCGGTGGTCGACGAGGTGCCCCGGCGCGACCCGCGCAGCCACCGGATCACGGTCGGCGGGCTGGTGGAGCGGCCCCGCTCGTTCGGGATGGCCGATCTGGCGGCGCTCCCGCAGACCCGGCTCACCCGCGACTTCCAGTGCGTGACGGGCTGGCGCGTGCGGGACGTGGCGTGGGCGGGCGTGGCTCTGCCCGATCTGCTGGATGCGGTCGGCGTGTCGCCCCGGGCGCGGGCCGTGCGGTTCGAGTCGTTCGACGGCGCCTACACCGAGTCGCTCACGCTGGAGCAGGCGCGGCGCCGGGACGTGCTGGTCGCCACCCAGATGCAGGGCGGCCCCGTCTCGCACGACCACGGCGGCCCGACGCGTCTCCTCGTCGCGCCGATGTACGGGTACAAGTCGCTGAAGTGGCTGGGCGGGATCGAGGTCACCGACCGGGTGATCCCCGGCTACTGGGAGCGCCGCGGCTATGACGTGGACGCCTGGGTGGGCCGGTCGAACGGACGTGACGATGCGCCGACCTGAGCGAGAGCGCCCCGGTGATCGGCTGCCCCGGTTCACACGGGCGGAGCGGTGGGTGCACCACGCGACCGCGCTGCTGATGCTGGGGTGCCTGGCGACGGCCTTGACGCTGTACGTGCCGGGCCTGTCGACGGCCGTCGGCCGCCGCGACCTGATCAGGTCGCTGCACCTGTGGTGCGGGTTCGCGCTGCCGGTCCCGGTCCTGCTCGGACTGGCGTCACGGGCCTTCCGCGCGGACCTGAGGCGGCTCAACCGGTTCGGCCCGCACGACATGGAGTGGCTGCGCCGCGCCGACCGGCGGGCGGTACGCCGCGTCGGCGGTCTGGAGCGCGGCGTGGTGCCGGTGGGCAAGTTCAACGCCGGGCAGAAGCTGAACGCCGCGTTCACCGCGGGGGCGATCCTGGTCATGCTCGGCACCGGCGCGATGCTGGCCTTCCCGGATCCCTGGCCCGTCGACGTGCGGACGGGCGCGACCTTCGTCCACGACTGGCTGTTCCTGATCGTCGCCGTGGTGACCGCGGGGCATCTGTGGTACGCGCTGCGCGACCGGGGAGCCCTCCTCGGGATGGCCACGGGGCGGGTCGATCGGGCGTGGGCGGCACGGCATCACCCCGCATGGCTGGACGCCGTGGAGGGCGCAGTGGAGGGCGCCGTGGAGGGCGCAGTGGAGGGCGCGCCGACTCCGCCCGGCCCCGCCTCCGCCGCCGAAAGGGATGCTTAGGTTATACGCCAGTAAAGGTTGTGTTTCCGGCAATCGGCAGGCCTTGACTGCACCTCCGGAGGCGGTGGAATGGGACTCTGGGGCGAGGCCGGGCCGGTGACCCTCGTGCGGGGCCGCCGCGCCGTTCCGGGTTCCGTCCCGCCCGGCGGTCGTCCCGCACCGCCGGAATCCCGGGCGCGGAGGGACAGCGTTGAGGCCTCCTGCACTTGCCGACCACCGGAGCCGGACGCGCGAGCTGCTGGCGCGGCGGCTGGCGGACGAGTTCGCGACCTTCGACGCGGCCACCGTGGCGCGCTGCGTGGCCGACGTCCAGGCGTGCCTCGCTCATCTCGGCGTCGACGCGACGCCCGAGATGGTGGAGCGGATGGCCCGCGAGCATCTGGTCGGGATGGTCAAGTCCCTGCCGCCGTCGGGGCGCGCCGCTCGGGCGTGGGACGACACGCCCGCCGGCGGCCGCTCTTCGGGGGCCGTGGGCCGCTGAGCGCCGCGCCGTCCGGTGCCGCCGCCGGCGTGTCGCGGACGCGCCTTGGACGCGGATTCGGGGGCCGGATGGCCGCGACGCGTGCGCGGCCGCATTCCGGCGCGTCCCATTTCTGCACACCCCTAATGTCATGCACGATACGCGGCCCCGAATCTGAGAAGCTAAGGACGTGAGTCCCCGAAGCCGCCGCCGTTCCTCCGGGGATCCAGCGCGCAACAGCTCGCAGCCCTCGGACGAAGTCCACGCGATTTTCGACGGCATGCTCCGGCACGCCCGGGAACTGCTGGCGGTGCGCAGTCCGCTGGACGCCGAGCTGATCGTCAGCGAGATCCTCGGCTCCTGGTGGGGGCACCGCGTCGAGGGCGGGGACGTCGAGAAGATCATCGGCGAGGGCCTGGTCGACCACGCCGCCGCCGCGGGCACCCCCGCGGCGCTGGCGCTGCTGACCGGCATGGCGTACCTGGGGACGACCCGGCAGGCGATCAAGGCCGAGCGGGCGGCGCTGGAGCTGATGGACCGGGGCGTCGCGCGTCCCGGCTGGGCCGACCGCGTGGGGATGGTGGCGCCCGAGGCGTGCTACGTGTCCCGCGACGTGTACGGCGACCAGGACTCGGTCGTGTGCGTCTACTCCTACGGCGGCGAGGAGCGGCACGCCCTGGTGGTGCTGGTCGACCGCACCAGGCCGGGCGCGCCGCCGTCGGCGTACGCGGCGCAGGGGGCGCCCGCGGCGGGCGACGGCGAGCGCGCGGCGCCGGCCGGGATGGTCCGCGACGCGTGGGTGTCGTCCCAGGTCGACCGGCTGCTCGACCACTGTCGCCGGGAGGGCCGCGAGAACCCGCTGGTGCGCTTCGAGGAGCTCGACCCGCGGCAGGCGCGCGCCCTGCTGGAGGCGGCGCTGCGGGCGACCGACCAGACCGACGACCCGCCCGTGGGCGAGACCTTCGGCGCCTACCACGCGTTCGTGCGGGCCCGCGTGCGGGCCCTGCCGCCGGGCGGGCGGCTGCCGCGGCCGCCGGCGTGCAGCAGCGACCTGCACGCCAAGATCGGCGTGGAGTTCCTGGCGTCCGACGAGGCCGAGGAGCTGTCGGACCGGTCGGCCGCCAGCCGCTGCGTCGACCGCATCATCGACTACGGGTGCACCTGCGACTTCGGCCGCCCGCTGCGGGTCAGCCCCGTCAAATGCCAGCGGTTCCTGCTCGACTGGCTGCCGCGCAAGGTGCTGCTGTCGCCCACCGAGCAGGAGGCGGTGCCGCACGTGCTGGCCGCGTGGGTGCGGTGGGCGGGCCGCCGCACCGGGCTGCCCGAGGAGGGCATCCGCGCCACCCTGGACGCGGTCTGGGACGCCACCGCCAAGTTCGCCGAGGCGTACCGCGACCCGTCGGCGTTCGGGCTGGACCGGGAGGTGGTCGACCGGCTGCTGCCGGACGGGGACATGGAGGCGCTGCCCCGGCGGGCGTTCGCGCTGCCGTTCCTGTCGGGCACGCACCGGCTGCCGGACCGCGTGGTCGACCTGGCCGCCCTGGACCCGGCCGATCCGCGCGACCGGCGCGTCATGATCGAGTTCGAGCATCCGGGGGCGCCGCCGGAGCACGTGGCGGCGCACGAGCGGCTGGCGGAGCGGCTGTGGGACGGGGACCCGCCGCAGCTGTGGGAGACGGCGCAGGCGCTGCTGGACGTGGGGTACGAACGGCACGAGATCCTGCACAAGCTGATCGACCTGCTGGACGTCTACCACGACGATCCGCAGGGGCTGCGACGCGCGCTGCGTGTGCTGCGTCACGAACCTCCACCGGACTGAACTCCCGGTTTGCCAGAGGCGTCGAGGACGACAATCATCGGGATCTCGGCCATCGTCTCGGCCGGCGGTCCCGCACGGGAGGCCGGCCGGATCGGCCGGTGAGGGTCGGCGGGCCCAGGGCCGCGTGCCCCGGCCGTAGGGAGTGATCTTGTTGGAGTGGTCCGAGTTCGCCCGGCGTCTTGGACGCGAACTGGCGGTGCTCGAACGGGACACCATCCTCATCGTGCGCGAACGCGACGAAAGCCGCCATTACGTCCAGGCGATGCGCGAGCCGGACCGGCTGTACGCCGAGGCGGTCAGCAACAACTTCCTGGACGGCCCGCTGCTGCTGACCCTCGCCGACGAGGAGGTGCTCAGCGAGGCGGGCTGGCGTCCCCCCGAGGACCCGGCCCCGCGCAACTGGTGGACCGAGCTGCCCGCCTTCGCCGCCCTGGACGACCACGCCCGCCTGTCGGACATGATGGTCACCGCGCTG
Source organism: Actinomadura rubrobrunea NBRC 15275 (assembly GCF_001552235.1). NCBI lineage: Bacteria > Bacillati > Actinomycetota > Actinomycetes > Streptosporangiales > Thermomonosporaceae > Actinomadura > Actinomadura viridilutea. Next base: position 69,645 of record NZ_BCQU01000006.1, read on the forward strand.
CGCGACGTGCAGGGCGTGCGGCGCCCCTCCGACCTGGTGTACGAGTCGTTCCACCGGCTCGGCACGGGCCAGATCGAGCTGACGGACTTCGGCATCGAGGCGGCCAGCCCCGCCCAGATCACGCGGCGCCGCAGCGCCACGGAGGCGCTCGCCCGGGGCGAGTTCGGCAGCGGCCTGGCGGGCGGGCTCGGGCAGGGGCGCGCGCCCATGCCCCGCCGGCCGCTGGACCCGCGGGACGTGGCCGTGCCGCCGACCGAGCCGAAGGGGCTGACCGGTCCGGAAGGGCCGACCCCGCCGCTGTCGGGCGCCGCCGGGCCGTCCGCGGCGCCGGGGGGCTCCGCCTCGGGGGCCGCGGTCGACCTCGCGCAGCGGGTCGGCCCCGCGCCGCTGGGCGCCCCCGTCCCGGAGCCGGAGGCGGGAGTCGCCCCGAGGCCCGCGGGGCGGACGCCGCCGTGGCCCACCGCGGGGCCCGACGAGCTGGAGACCCGGCTCGCCGACGCCAAGCAGCGCGGCGACCACACCACCTACTTCGAGCTGCTGCTGTCGGCCGACCTCGTGCTGCCCGCGTCCACCGGGCAGGCGGCCCACCCGCGCGGCGCCGGGTTCCCCACGACGACGATCGGCACGAGCACCTACATCACGGTGTTCACCTCGCCGCAGTCGCTGGCCCGGTCGATCGGGCGTCCCGGCGACCCGCCGTCGAGCCTGTACCGCCAGACCTCCTTCGCCCAGCTCGCCACCGAGTGGCCCGACCCGTCGTGGCAGCTGGCGGTCAACCCGGGGCTGCCCAGCGAGGTGCACCTGGACGCGGCCGCCGTCGCCCGTCTGGACGCCCAGCAGCGCGCCCTGGGGCGGCACGCCGCGCCGCGGCGCGCGCCCGCCGAGACGCCCCGTGAGGCGCCCGCCGAGGCGCCGGCCCAGACGTCCCCGGCGACGCCTCCGGAGACGCCCACGGACGCGTCGGCGGCTTCCGCGCCGCCCGTGGAGGGGCCCCGGCCGGAGGCGCCGCCCGCTCCCGCGCGGCAGCAGGGTCCGGCGGCGCCCGACGCCCAGCCGTCCATGCCGGGGGGCACGGGTCCGGTCGTGCTGCGGCCGCAGCACGGCACGCGGCTGTACCGCTGGCCCGGCGAGGGCGAGGAGGTCGTGGTGGCGGTGTACGACGCGGTCGGCGGCGTCTGGACCCCCGTGCAGCCGGGCTCCGACGCCGCTCCCGCCCCGTCCACCGGATGATCTTCCGCACCGCACCGGCGCGGCGGCGCCCGGGAGGCTACCGTCGGGTAGGGCACACCCTTACGGACGCGGGAGTGGGGCGCGATTGGACCGGAACGACTTGGACTGGAACGAGTTCGCCAAACGGCTGACGGTCGCGCTGCTGCGGCTGCCGGTCCAGGCGTTCCTGATCGTGGAGGCGCGGGGCGGCCTGCCGTACGCGCAGGCGATGCGCACCGAGGAGGACCTGCGGGCCGAGACGGTCGGCAGCGCGTTCCTGCCGAAGCCGCTGTCGCCCGGCCAGGAGCGCTGGCTCGCCGCGCTCGGCTGGCAGCGCCCCGACGAGCAGGACGGCACTGAGGGCGGCGCTGAGGGCGGCGGAGACGGCGAGGCGGACGGCGCGGACGGCGAGGAGCGGCGCAACTGGTGGCACCGGTTCGAGGCGAGCGACGGGTCGAAGCGCGGCGACCGGCGCTTCGCCGAGGAGTGCGCGATCCTCGCCGGGATGATCGTCGGCGCCTTCCGGGACGTGCACCGCGTGTCCTCGCCCCGCGAGCTGGTCTACCAGGCGGCCCGTACCGGCCCTGACGCCGGCGCCCTTGCGCTGCCGGCGCTCGGCATCCAGGCGGCGCCCGCGGAGGAGGACGCGGCGGCGGCCGTCGTCGCGGACGCCTCTCCCCCGACCGACGTGGAGAAGGCGCTCGCCGACGCCCGGGCCCGCGGCGACCAGGACGCCTACCTGCGCATCCTCACCGAGGCCACCCTGTACCTCCCGGCCCCCGGCGGGCCGGAGTCCCCGGCGGGCGGCGGGCGGCACTACGCCACCGCGCGGTTCGGCGAGGGGACCTACGTGCTGGCGTTCACCTCCCCCGAGGCCATGGACGCCTCTCTGCGCGGCCAGGCGGTCCACCATCGGACGAGCTCCCTGGCCGAGCTGGCCCGGCAGTGGCCGCACCCGCACTGGCAGCTGGCCGTCAACCCGGGCCTGCCCAGCGCCGCCTACCTCGACGCGCCCGCCGCGCCCGAGCCGCAGTCGGCGACGCCGCCGGACCGCGGCCCCGCGCAGGCCGAAGCCACGCAGCTCGACGTCCCGCGCCCCCGTGTGGAGGAACCCCCGTCCGGGCGCGGCGAGGCTCCGGGCATGCCGCAGCAGGAGAGGGCCACCGACGCGACCGTGATGCAGAAGGTCGTGCGCCCCGATCACGTGGTGCATTACCTGGAGGGCGGCTACGACCTGGTCGCCGGGTACGTGCACCGCCTGCAGGACGTGCGGGAGCTGAACACTCCCGCGCGGCTCGTCCGCGGGCTCGGACTGGTGTGGGAGGGGTCGCCGTTCTCGGCCGCGGACGAGGCGATCCACGTCATCCGCTGGCCCGCCGTCCGCCCCGCCCTGTTCCGCAGGCCGCTGGGCGGCATCGACGAGTGGAGCATGGGCATCATCCCCGGCGGCTGGGTCATCGAGAAGGCGCCGTTCCACGGCTCCGGGTACGCCTCGGGCGAGGGGCCCGCCATCCCGGAGTTCAAGGTGGACAGCGTCCGGCTGCCGCACGGCGCCGAACTGTGGCGCATCGACCGTTCCGGAAAGGAGACGCTGGTGGCCGTCTACGACGCCGACCTGCGCCGATGGACGCGACGGGACGCGGACGCCGCGGCCTTCGGCCGTCCGTCCCGGCAGCGGGCCGGAGGGCGCTGATGGCCGTCCGGCACGGGTACTTCGCGGGCTGGCGCGGCGGCGAGTACGAGGCGAGCCCTGACGGCGACCGCGTCCGGCTGTACTCGCCGCGCCCGGCCGAGGGCTTCACCCGCGTCGCGCCGGACCGGTACGTGCGGGTGGTGCCGGTCGCGGAGGTCGACCGCCTGTCCTACGTCCGGACGCGGTGCAGCTGGCGGGGCGAGCCGTTCATCGTCCTCGGCGAGCACGGCGACTGGCTGCGCGTGGAATACGTGGGCGGCAAGGCGCCGACCGCGGAGCGGCTCGGCCTGGAGCCGTTCGACCGCGGCGTGTACCAGGCGTGGGCGCCGCGCGGCGAGATCCGCGATCTGCGCGAGGAGACGGTGTAGCGGGAAAGACGGTCAGCGGGAAAGACGGTCAGCGGGAAAGACGGTCAGCGGGAAAGACGGTTAGCGGGAAAAACCGTGGAGCCGCCGCGCTCGCATGGGCCCGCGGCGGTGGTAGATCTGGGGACATGGCCGTCATCGACATCAACGCCGACCTCGGCGAGGGGTTCGGCATCTGGACGCTGGGCGACGACGTCGCGCTGCTCGACGTGATCACCAGCGCGAACGTGGCGTGCGGGTTCCACGCGGGCGATCCGCTGACCATCCGCCGGGTGTGCGCGGAGGCCGTGCGGCGCGGCGTGCGGATCGGCGCGCAGGTGTCGTACCGCGACCTGGCGGGGTTCGGGCGCCGGGAGATGGACGTCGCCCCGGAGGAGCTGACCGCCGAGGTGCTGTACCAGATCGCCGCGTTGGACGGCATCGCCCGGGCGGAGGGCGGCCGGATCTCCTATGTCAAGCCGCACGGCGCGCTGTACAACCGCGTCGCCCGCGACCCCGTCCAGGCGCGGGCGGTGACGGACGCGGTGCGCGCGTACGACGCGTCCCTGCCCGTCCTGACGCTGCCGGGGTCGTCGGTGTACGAGGTGGCCGAAGGACTGACCGTGGTGGCCGAGTGCTTCGCCGACCGGGCCTACACGCCCGCCGGGGCCCTGGTGTCGCGCCGCGAGCCCGGCGCGGTCATCCACGACCGCGACACCGTGGTGCGGCGGGCCGTGCGGATGGCGGTCGACGGCGTCGTCGAGGCCGTGGACGGCACGGAGGTCGCGCTGCGGGCGCGGTCCATCTGCGTCCACGGCGACACTCCGGGCGCGGTGGAGCTGGCCCGGTCGGTGCGCAAGGCGCTGACCGAGGCCGGGGTGCGGGCGGAGCCGTTCGCATGAGGGTCCGCAGGGCGGGCGACGCGGCGCTGCTGGTGGAGACGGACGACCTGGCGGCGGCGCACCGGCTGCACGCCGCCGTCCGCGACGCCGCGCTGCCGGGCGTGGTGGACGTCGTGCCGGGCGAGCGGACGGTGCTGGTGGTCGCCGACCCGGCGCGCTGCGACCTCGGCCGCCTCGCCGCCCGGCTGACCGACCTGCCGCTGCCCGCCTCGGCGTCTGAGGACGCGCCCCCGGTGGAGATCCCGGTGGTGTACGACGGGGCGGACCTGGAGGAGGTCGCCGAGCTGACCGGGCTGTCGCCGGAGGAGGTCGCGCGGCGGCACGCCGGGAGCAGCTACACCGTCGCCTACCTCGGCTTCTCCCCCGGCTTCGGCTACCTGACCGGGCTGGACCCGGTGCTCCACGTCCCGCGCCGCGCGTCGCCCCGCACGGCGGTGCCGGCGGGCTCGGTGGCGATCGCGGGCCCGTACAGCGCGGTGTACCCGTCGCAGTCGCCGGGCGGATGGCGGCTGCTCGGCCGCAGCGATCTGCCCCTGTGGGACGTGCGGCGCGACCCGCCGTCCCTGCTGCAGCCGGGCACCCGCGTGCGGTTCGTGCCGAAGGAGACGCCGTGATCGAGATCGTGCGGCCGGGGCCGCTGGCGACCGTGCAGGACCTGGGCAGGCCGGGTCACGCGCACCTCGGCGTCCCCCGGTCCGGGGCGGCGGACGAGCGGGCGCTGCGGCTGGCCAACCGCCTCGTCGGCAATCCCGAGGGCGCCGCCGGCGTGGAGCTCACCCTGGGCGGGGCCGCGCTGCGCTTCCACGCCCGCGCGTGGATCGCCGTCACCGGCGCGCCCGTGCCGTTCCGGATCGACGGGCGGCCGCACGGCATGAACGCCCCCTGCTACGTGCCGGCGGGCGCCTGCGTCGAGTTCGGCACGCCGTCCGCGGGCCTGCGCAGCTACCTCGCGGTGCGGGGCGGCGTGGCGGTCGACGAGGTCCTGGGCAGCCGCTCCACCGACCTGCTGTCCGGGCTGGGGCCCGCGCCTTTGGCGCCGGGCGCCCGGCTGCCGGTCGGCCCGGCCGACGGCCACGCCGACATCCACGTGGACGTCGCGCCCGGCCTGATGCTGCCCGACGTGCCCGTCCTGCGGGTCCTGCCGGGCCCCCGCGACGACTGGTTCACCGAGGACGCGCTCGCCACGCTCGCGTCCACGCCGTACGAGGTCACCGCGGACAGCAACCGCGTGGGCGTGCGCCTCGGCGGCGCGCCCCTGCCCCGCGCCCGCGACGGGGAGCTGGGCAGCGAGGGCATGGTCACGGGGGCGATCCAGGTGCCGCCCAGCGGACTGCCGATCATCTTCCTCACCGACCACCCCACCACCGGCGGCTACCCGGTGGTGGGGGTCCTGGTGTCGGACGACGTTCCGCTGGCCGCCCAGCTCCGGCCCGGCCAGCGCCTGCGGTTCCAGGTGCGCGCGGCGCGTCAGGCGAAGTAGCCGCCGTCGATCGGGATCACGGCCCCGGTGATGAACGAGGCGCCGGGGCCGGCCAGGAACACCACGCCCGCGGCGATCTCCTCCGGGCGGCCGTAGCGGCCCAGCGCGTTCGCCGCGCGCTGGGCGTCGGAGGTCGGGCCGTCCGGCGGGTTCATGTCGGTCGCCACCGAGCCGGACTGGACGACGTTCACCGTGACGCCGCGCGCCGCCAGGTCGCGGGCGGCGCCGCGGCTGTAGCCGACGACCGCGGCCTTGGTCGCCGCGTAGTCGGCGACGCCGGGGTGCCCGGTCCGGGCGGCCAGGTTGGAGCCGATCGTGATGATCCGCCCGTCGTCCTCGATCACCTGCGCGGCGGCGCGGATCGCCGCGATCACGCCGCCCAGGTTCACCGCGTACATGCGGTCCAGCTCCGCGCGGTCGGCGCCGGCGTCGTCGGTGCGCGCGGTGCCGAAGACGCCGGCGTTGTTGACGAGGACGTCCAGCCGTCCGAACTGCTCGGCCACCGTCATGACCAGGCGTTCGACCTGCTCGGGGTCGGCCTGGTCGGCCCGGTGGGCGGCGGCGCGGCGCCCCCGGGCCTTGATGTCGTCCACGACTGCGAGCGCCTTGTCCTCCGCGGCCGCGTAGCTGATCGCCACGTCCGCGCCGGCGTCGGCCAGTGCGCGCGCGGTCGCCGCCCCGATGCCTCGCGATCCGCCGGTCACCAGCGCGACCTTGCCGTCCAGCATCTGCGCCTCCTTTTTTATACCAATCGGTACTTAATTGGGGACGGTATCATACCGATCGATACAAAAAGGAGGGGGGCATGGGACGGGGACGGCCGCGCGCCTTCGACGTCGAGGAACGCCTGGACCGGGCGATGGAGGTCTTCTGGCGGCACGGGTACGAAGGGGCCGCGCTGTCGGACCTGACCGCGGCGATGGGCATCAACCGCCCCAGCCTGTACGCCGCCTACGGCAACAAGGAGCAGCTGTTCCGCAAGGCCCTGGAGCGCTACCTCAACGGCCCCGGCGGATACCTCGAACGCGCCCTGGAGGCCCCCACGGCCCGCCAGGTCGCCGAGGAGGTGCTGCGCGGCGCCATCCGGGCCACCACGGCCGAGGGCCGTCCCCGCGGCTGCCTCGTCGTCCAGGGGGCGCTCGCCACCGGCGAGGACGCCGCCCCCGTCCGCGAGGAGGTCCTCGCGCACCGCCGCGCCGCCCATGCGGCGCTGCGCGAGCGCCTCGAACGCGCCCAGGCCGAAGGCGACCTCCCGCCCCACGTCGACCCGGGCGACCTGGCCCGCTACCTGTGGACCACGGCCGACGGCCTGTCCGTCCAGGCCGCGGGCGGCGCCACCCGCGAAGAGCTGGACCGCGTCGCCGACCTCGCCCTCGCCGGCTGGCCCTCCTGACCGCCGCCGGCCCGCGCGGGCCCGGTCACGTCAGGCGCTGCGCCAGTTCGGCGATGGCGGCGTGGACGTCCTCGGCGGTGAGGACCGTCAGGTCTGCGGGGGTGGCGGCCGGGCCGAGCTCGGCGGCGCGCAGGGCGCGCGACGCGCACGCCTTCTCGTAGATGGAGCGGGCGAACCGGCCGTTGCCCAGTTCGTCGATGAGGCCGAGGCCGCAGGCCCGCTGGAACACCAGCGCCAGGTCGTCCAGGGCGCGCTCCTCCCACCGGTCCCCGCTCTCCTCGGCGATCAGCTGGGCGATCTGCAGCAGCTCGTCGGGACCGTAGGAGGGGAAGTCCACGCGCACGTCGAAGCGGGAGGCCAGGCCCGGGTTGGACGCCAGGAAGCGCTCCATGGCGTCCTGGTAACCGGCCAGGACGATCACCAGGCGGTCGCGGTCGTCCTCGGCCCGCTTCAGCAGCGTCTGCACGGCCTCGGCGCCGAACGCGTCGCCGCCGCTGTAGCCGGAGTTGCTCAGCGCGTAGGCCTCGTCGACGAACAGCACCCCGCCCAGCGCCGAGTCGATCACCTTGTTGGTCTTGATCGCGGTGGCGCCGAGGTGGTCGCCGACCAGGTCGGCCCGCTGCGCCTCGACCACCTCGGGACGGGCCAGCAGGCCGAGCGCGGCGAACACCCGGCCGAGCACCCGCGCCACGGTGGTCTTGCCCGTGCCGGGCGGGCCGGTGAACACGAAGTGCCGGGTCGGCGGGCGGGTGACCAGCCCCTGCTCCTCGCGCATCTTGGCGACCTGCAGCTGCGCGGCGATCTCCCGCACCTGCCGCTTCACCGGCTCCAGCCCGATCATGGCGTCCAGCGAGCCGAGCGCCTCGTCCAGGGTCGGCGTCTCGGCGTAGCCGCGGTACCGCTCGGTGATCTCGGCGAACGCGGCCTCGACGTCCTCGGCGCGCAGGGTGACGAGCTCGTCGGCGGTGGGGCGCCGCCCCTGCTCGGCGGCCGCGGCCACGACCCGCATGTCGCGGGCGCGCGCGGCGGCCTCGGTGAGCGACCGGACGAACCGCCCGTTGCCCAGCTCGTCGACGATGCCGCGCCGCTCCACCTCGTCGAAGCGGGCGCGCAGGCGGCGGCGGGCGGCCTCGTCGAGCCGGTCGTCGCGCAGCCCGGTGTGGTACTCGGCGATGCGCAGCAGCTCGGCCGGGCGGTAGCTCGGGAAGTGCACGCGGGTGCCGAACCGGGAGGCCAGGCCGGGGTTGGACGCCAGGAACTCGGTCATCTGCGGCTCGTACCCGGCCAGGATGATCACCAGGTTGTCGCGGTCGTCCTCGGCCCGCTTCAGCAGCGTCTGCACGGCCTCGTTGCCGAACCGGTCCGGCTGCCCCTCGGCCGCGTTGACCAGCCCGTACGCCTCGTCGATGAACAGCACCCCGCCGAGCGCCGAGTCGATGAGCCGGTTGGTCTTGATCGCGGTGGCGCCGAGGTGCTCCCCGACCAGGTCGGCGCGGTGCGCCTCGACGACGTTCGGGGTGGGCAGCAGCCCGAACGCGTAGAAGATCTTGGCGAGGACGCGGGCGACGGTGGTCTTGCCGGTGCCGGACGGGCCGACGAACACCAGGTGCCGCAGCGGCTTCTCGGCGGGCACTCCGGCGGCGGCGCGCAGCCGGGCGGCCTCGATGGACGCGGCGATCGACCGGACCTGCCGCTTCACCGGCTCCAGCCCGACCATCGCCTCCAGCTCGGCCAGCGCCTCCTCGACCGAGATCTCCGGCTGCCCGGCGGCGCCCGCCCCGTCCGGCTCCGGCACCGGGGCGGGCATCGGCGCGGCCTTCGCGGCCGCCTCGGCGGACGTCGCCGCCCGCGCCTTGGCGGCCGCGGCGCGCTGCTCGTAGGCCGCCTGCGTGGCCGCGGGCACCCCGGAGGGGAACGCGTCGACGTCGTCGGGGGCGCGTCCCGCCGCGCCGCGGCGTCCCATGTCGAACCGGGTCCACGAACCGCTCTCCGAACCGTCGAACGGCAGCTCGCGCGGAGCCGCTCCGTCCCTTCGAGAGGCGGTGGGCGCGCCCTCACCGGACGCGCGCGGCGGCCTGACATCCTCGACCCTTCCGCCCTCGAGCATGCCGTCCTCGAGCAGGCCGGTCTGCTCCTGCACCCAGCCCGTCTCGTACGCTTCCGCGGAAACGGCGCGGCGGGCCTGGACCCAGCGGTGGACCAGGACGCCCAGCGCGGCGAGCCAGGCGGGCGCCACGTGCAGGTCCGGGAACGGGTGCACGGTCGCGGCGGCGACGAGGCCCGCCGCTCCCAGCGCGAGCAGGGCGGTGCGCCAGGGCGCGTACCCGCGCAGCCGCAGCGCCACCAACGCCACCGGCACGGCGAGCAGCCCGAGCAGCAGCGACGCGTTCAAGTACGGGTCGTCGGCCCGCTGCGGGTACAGCCGTCCCAGCGGCACCGACACCGCGAGCCAGCCCGCGACCACCGCAACGACGGCCATGCCCGCCGGCGACCGCAGCGTCAGGTGCGCCACGACCATCAGGATGAGGGTGAACACGACCGCGCCGAGCAGCGGCCCGTTCAGGACCACCGCGACCGACGCGACGATCCCGACCAGCAGCGCGCCGCCCAGGAACCGCACTCCGGGCAGGATCTGGAAGTAGCGCACGCGCACACGCTCGAAAAGATCCCGCGCCGCGGTGCCCACCGGCGGGCGGGAGCGGGATCTGCCGAACAATGCCATCAAGGCGAGTAAAGCGCAGGAGCCCTCGGATCGGCACCATCTGGACGCGGTTCACCGCCCCGTGTCAAGCCGGAACCGTCATGGGAACGGCGGCTCCCGTCGCCAAATGCGCCCCCGCTGACCAGCGAATTCTCCCGATGTCACGATGCGGGTGAACAACGCCGCCCATTCCATTGAGATCGTCATCGCGAAAGGACGCGTGCACGCTCCCGACGGCGTGCTCCGCCGCACGTCCCCGCGCGGACCTTGACGCGCACGCCCGTCCGTGGCCCGTCAAGCCCCCGCGGCGCGGCCGCAGTCGGCCCGCGGCGCCGCCGTGGCGCGGCGGCACGGAACAAGATCCCGCCCCTACGATCTAATCGCGCGGCCCATTGCCGGAGAGCGCCCTCGGCACCGCGCCGTAAGGATCGCCGCCTTCGAACGGGAGATTTCGTGACGGACCCCATTGTCGCGCTTCCGGGCCTGGAGCCGCCGCCCGGATCCGATGCGCCCGAGTCCCCGGCCGCGCCGCCGGCCGGGTACGAGATCGAGCACGAACTGCGCGCCGCTCTCGGCGCGCGGCGCATCGCCGGGGTGGACGAGGTGGGCCGCGGCGCGTGGGCCGGGCCGGTGGTGGTGTGCGCGGCGGTCACCGACCTGTCTCCCCCGCCGGAGCTGCCGGGACGCGGCGGCCGCACGATCCGGCTGACCGACTCCAAGCTGCTGTCGGCGGCGCACCGTGAGGCGTTCGCCGAGGTGCTGCCCGGCTGGCTGACCGCGTACGCGTTCGGCTCGGCCGAGCCGGAGGAGATCGACGAGGTGGGCATGACCGAGGCGCTGCGCCGCGCCGCCGTCCGCGCCCTGGAGGCGCTGCCCGAGCCGCCCGACGCCGTCATTCTGGACGGCAAGCACGACTACATCGGCCGCTTGGGCGCCGCGTCCGGGGGCCGACCCCGCTGGCGGGCCCGCTGCGAGATCAAGGCGGACCAGCGGTCGGTGTCGGTGGCGGCGGCCTCGGTGCTGGCCAAGGTGCACCGGGACCGGCTCATGGCCGCCCTCGACGCCCGCTTCCCGGGATACGGCTTCGCCGACAGCGCCGGCTACCCGTCCCCCGCGCACCAGAAGGCCCTCGCGGAGTCCGGTCCGACGCCGCACCACCGGCTGTCGTGGTCCTACCTGGACGACCTGCCGCGCTGGCGCCACCTGAAGAAGCACCGCGACCCACAGGCGGGCAACGGTCAGCTCACCCTTTTGTAATTTGTCAACCGTCTCCTCAACTTCCGATACCCGGGCCGGTATTGCGAACGCTCCAATCCGACATCGACGACATACGGCACTTTTTCGGACGTGTCGTCCGGTCCCGTGGCGCGTCCGCGGGAGTCATCCGCGCCTGCCTGGGTAAAGCGCCGAGTGACGGGAGGTGCGAGTCATGGACGCTGTTGTGAAGAGGCTGCTGCGCGAAGCGGGCGAGACCTTCGCCGAGGAGGCCGGTGTTCCCCTCAAGGACCAACCCGCCGCCCTGTGGAAGCTGTTGGTCCTGGCCAACCTTCTCAGCGCCCGCATCTCATCCGAGATCGCGATGGCGGCCACCCGGGAGCTGTTCCAAGCCGGCGGCGGCACCGCGCGCGGCATGGCACGGCTCACCTGGCAGCAGCGAGTGGACGCGCTCGGCCGCGGTCACTACGTGCGCTATGACGAGAGCACGGCGAGCCACCTTGGGGACATGGCCGAGATGGTCCAGGAGAAGTACAACGGCGATCTGCGGCGGCTGGCGATCGAGTCCCAACGCGACAGGGAACGGGCCGGGCAGCTGCTGCGCGAGTTCCCCGGCATCGGCCCGGCCGGCGTGGACATCTTCTGCCGCGAAGCGCAGGCGATCTGGCCATGGCTGCGCCCCTACTTCGACGAGCAGGCCCTCAAGGGCGCCGAACGCCTCGGCCTGCCCCAGGACCCCAAGCGGCTCGCCGACGAAGTCCCCGAGAAGGACCTGGCCCGCTTCGCCGCCGCCCTCGTCCGTGTAGCCCGGGACAAGGACCTCGCCGACTCCATCACCAAGAACGGCGGCTGACCCGCCGTCCCGCAGAGACGCGCCCCACGCACCGGACGGGCCCCTTGCCGCAAGGGGCCCGTCCGGTCGTTCCTCAACGATGCAGAGCGCGGGTCAGGGGATGCGGGCGGTCCAGGTCGGATCGGTGAACTTCTCGGCCGCCAGCTTCTCGGCCGCGCGCAGCTCGTCGTCGGTGAGCCGGTCGTCGGTCAGCCCGTAACGGCCCCGGAAGTGGGCGATGAACCGTTCGATGATCTGCTCGCGGGGCAGACCGGTCTGACGCCGCAGCGGGTCGACCCGCTTGTTCGCGCTGGCGATGCCCTTGTCGGAGATCTTCTCCCGGCCGATGCGCAGCACGCGGGTGAGCTTGTCGGCGTCGATGTCGTAGGCCATCGTCGCGTGGTGCAGGACGGTGCCCGACGCCAGCCGCTTCTGCGCCGCTCCGCCGATCTTGCCCTGGTCGGAGGCGATGTCGTTGAGCGGCTGGTACCACGCCCGGACGCCCAGTTCGCCGAGGGCGCCGAGCACCCAGTCGTCGAGGAAGGCGTAGCTCTCGGCGAACGACATCCCCGCCACCAGGGAGTCGGGGACGTAGAGCGAGTAGGTGATGGTGTTGCCCGGCTCGATGAACATCGCGCCGCCGCCGCTGATACGGCGCACCACGGTGACGCCGTAGCGCTCGGCCGCCTCGGCGTCCACCTCGTTGCGCAACGACTGGAAGCTGCCGATGACCACGGCGGGCGACGCCCATTCCCAGATGCGCAGCGTCGGCGGCCGGCGGCCGGCGCCGACCTCCACGGCCAGCACCTCGTCCAGCGCCATGTGCAGCGCCGGGTCCTGCGGTCCTTCGTGGATCAGCCGCCAGTCGTGGTCGTGCCAGTCCGAGGCGCTGGTGAGGGCGCGTCGCACGGCGACACCGATCGCCTCGGCGGACACGCCGAGCATGACCGTCCCCTCGGGAAGGCGCGCCTGGACGGCGGCGGCGATGTCGTGGGCCTCGGCGGCCGCGGGCACGCCCTCGATCGCCGCGTTGATCGCCTCCAGGGCCTCGTCGGGCTCCAGGAAGAAGTCCCCGCTCACCCGTACGTCGCGCAGCCGGTCGTCCACCACGTCCAGGTCGACCACGACGAGCTTGCCGCCGGGGATTTTGTATTCACCGTGCATCACGTCGATAACCAACCCGGATGATCGGGCCTGGATTCCAGGCCCGAAGACGCACCGCACACAGCGACGCCACCGCCCGCCGAAGCCCGGCCACGTCCCCCGGCATGAGCTCGAGCTGGGCGGACGGGTCGCCGGTCACCTCGGCCATGCTGAAGCACGGCGCGACCCGCCCGTAGACCTGGCCGTCGGCCTGGGCGCACTCGCCGATCGCCCAGACCGCTGCTCCCTTCGACGTGCCGACCGGCGTCCGAGAGCGGCGGACGTTGCACCGAAGCGGCACGCTCACAGTGCGCACCGCGCACAGAGGCCCCCATCGGTACCTGAGCGAACGGCTGCTCGGCCTCACCTACGCCGCGCTGGAGGCCTGCGTGCTTCGGCGAGGTTCGGTCATCGGATGTCCACGGCGACGATCACGGTGCCGAGGGCGGCGGGCCGGGGAGTTCCCCGGGCTGGGCGGTACGCAGGCCGTCCAGCATGATCTGCAGGTTGCGCTCCCACTGGTGCTCGCTCGCGCGCACGCCGAGCGCGTGATCGCCGGTGGAGGCCGACACGAGCAGGAACGCCACGTCCGGCCAGGTGACGTCCGGCCGCACCACTCCGGCCCGCTGGACACGCTCGACGAGCAGGCGCAGCCGTTCGCGCAGGTCCGCGCGGGCGTGCTCGACGTTCCCGCCCAGCGCCTCGTTGATGTCGCACAGCTCGTTGCGCAGACGGATGTAGTCCCCCGCGAACTCCCGGAAGCCCGTCCAAGGGTCGGGATGGGCGAGGGCCTCGTCGGCCCGTGCCACGATCTCGCCCAGCACCTCCTCGAGAACCGCCTCCAGCAGCGTCTCCAGGGAGCCGACGCGGCGGTAGAACGTGCCGATGCCCACGCCCGCGCGACGAGCGATCTCGTGGGCGGTGACCTCCCCGCCGAGCTCACGGACGGCCTCCCGGGTGGCGGCCACCAACCGCTCCAGGTTGCGCCGCGCGTCGGCCCGGGGGCGCCGCCCGGACGCGCCGCCCAAGAGCCGGTCCACCGCGTTCATAACCAAATCCTACAAACCGGACCTCGCCCCTCCGTTTCTCCGGACGACCGCCGTCCGCTTTGAAAAGAACCTGGAAGATTCGACGTTCCCCATCAACCTCGATGACCCGCTGCCGGACGCGACGGGCCCACAGCGGCACACGGCGCGTTGCCGCTCGCCGCGCCGCGCAACGAGATCAGCGCGGTGAGCACCGACCGCCGGCAAGGCGTCCGCTGGACGACGAGGGCATCGGACAGGCCGCTCGGCCGCCACCCGCGGTGCCTTGAGTCCTCGAGGCGGAGTGGACGTCGTCTCGGATCATCATCGGCGTCGATGGCGGCCATGACGGCGACGCTGCGTGAGCGTCAACGCCGGCGGCAGGCCGTGAACCGGGATCTTTGACGGCCGATCGCGCGAAGGCGACGGGCCGTCCGCCGCGGCAACGTTGCAGGAGGCGCCGTCGGCTGCGAGACCGACGCAGCAACGGTCACCAGCGGCATCGGCTCGTCCACCACATCGCCTGTCGACAGCGACAGCGGCGTCGACCCGCATGGGCGAGCCAGCACTCACGAAGGTGAAACGCCTTTGCGCGGCTCCTCAGAGAGCACGAACGTGCACGGGCGGCCGAGGCGGAAGAGGAGCATCGGCCCTCCTCCGCCCGGCCGCCCGTGCGGGAACCGTGTCGTCGATCAGCTGCAGCCGCTGGTGGAGCCGCAGCCTTCGCAGACGTAGCAGCTGCCGGCCGGACGCATCTTGGTGCCGCAGGTCAGGCAGAGCGGCGCGTCGGCGGTGCGGCCCTGGCGGCTCTCGATGACCTCCATCGAGGACTGCGGCCGGGACTCCGCGGCCGGGCGCGGCTGCTCGGCCGGCTTGGAGATCTCGGCGGACTGGGCCAGGGTCTCGCGGTCGAGCTCGGCGTCGGCGTGCAGCGTGGCCGGGTCCTCCCCGTTGACCTGCATCGCCCGCTCCTCGGCGGTGAAGATGCCCAGTTCGGCGCGGGTCTCGTACGGCAGGTGGTCGAGGGCCAGGCGGCGGAAGATGTAGTCCATCACCGAGGTGGCCATGCGGATGTCCGGGTCGTCGGTCATGCCGGCCGGCTCGAACCGCATGTTGGTGAACTTCTCCACCCAGGTCTCCAGCGGCACCCCGTACTGCAGGCTGATGGAGATCGCCATGGAGAAGGCGTCCATCACGCCGGCCAGGGTGGACCCCTGCTTGCCGAGCTTGAGGAACACCTCGCCGAGACCGTCGTCGGGGTAGGTCGAGGCCGTCATGTAGCCCTCGGCGCCGGCGACGGAGAAGCGGGTGACGGTCGCGGGCCGCTGCTTGGGCAGCCGCTTGCGGACCGGGCGCACCTCCGCCGGACGCTTGTCCGCCTGGGCCTCCGCGGACTTGTCGGCCTTCTTGGCCGCCGACAGCGGCTGTCCGACCTTGCAGTTGTCCCGGTAGATCGCCAGGGCCTTCAGGCCGAGCTTCCAGCCCTCGAAGTACACCTTCTCGATGTCCTCGACGGTGGCGTGCTCGGGCATGTTGACGGTCTTGGAGATCGCCCCGGACAGGAACGGCTGGACGGCGGCCATCATCCGCACGTGGCCCATCGGGCTGATCGCCCGCTCGCCCATCGCGCAGTCGAACACCTCGTAGTGCTCGGGACGCAGGCCCGGCGCGTCCACCACGTGCCCGTGCTCGGCGATGTACTCGACGATCGCCTCGATCTGCTCCTGCTGGTAGCCGAGCTTCTTCAGGGCGCGCGGGACGGTGTGGTTGACGATCTGCATCGAGCCGCCGCCGACCAGCTTCTTGAACTTCACCAGCGCCAGGTCGGGCTCGATGCCGGTGGTGTCGCAGTCCATCATCAGGCCGATGGTGCCGGTGGGGGCCAGCAGCGACGCCTGGGCGTTGCGGTACCCGTTCTTCTCACCGATCTTCAGGCACTGCTGCCACTGCTTGGTCGCGGCGGCGTGCACCGCCCGGCTCATCTCGTCCAGCGTGCGGATCTGGTCGTTGGCGGCGGCGTGCTTGCGCATCACCCGCTTGTGCGCCTCGGCGTTGCGCGCGTACCCGTTGTACGGGCCGACGATGCCGGCCAGCTCCGCGGAGCGGCGGTAGGCCGTCCCGGTCATCAGCGAGGTGATCGTCGCGGCGAGGGACCGGCCGCCCTCGGAGTCGTAGGCGTGCCCGGTGGCCATGAGCAGGGCGCCCAGGTTGGCGTAGCCGATGCCGAGCTGGCGGAAGTCGCGCGTGGTCTTGGCGATCTTCTCGGTGGGGAAGTCGGCGAAGGTGATGGAGATGTCCATCGCCGTGATGATCAGCTCGGTGAGCTTGACGAACGTGTCGACGTCGAAGGTGTCGTCGTCGCGCAGGAACTTCAGCAGGTTGATGCTGGCCAGGTTGCAGGACGAGTTGTCCAGGCTCATGTACTCCGAGCACGGGTTGCTGGCGGTGATGCGGCCCGACTCGGGGTTGGTGTGCCAGTCGTTGATGGTGTCGTCGTACTGGATGCCCGGGTCGGCGCACTCCCAGGCCGCCTGCGCCATCTGCCGGAACAGGTCGCGGGCCTTGACGGTCTCCACGACCTCGCCGGTCAGGCGGGCGCGCAGTCCGAACTCGCCGTCGTTCTCCACGGCGCGCATGAACTCGTCCGACACGCGCACCGAGTTGTTGGCGTTCTGGTACTGGACGCTGACGATGTCCTTGCCGCCGAGGTCCATGTCGAACCCGGCGTCGCGCAGCGCCCGGATCTTGTGCTCCTCGCGGGCCTTGGTCTCGATGAACTCGACGATGTCGGGGTGGTCGACGTCCAGCACGACCATCTTGGCGGCCCGGCGGGTGGCGCCGCCCGACTTGATCGTGCCCGCGGAGGCGTCGGCGCCGCGCATGAACGACACCGGGCCGCTGGCGGTGCCGCCGGACGACAGCAGTTCCCGGCTGGACCGGATGCGCGACAGATTGACACCGGCGCCGGAACCGCCCTTGAAAATGATCCCCTCTTCCTTGTACCAGTCCAGGATCGACTCCATCGAGTCGTCCACCGAGAGGATGAAACAGGCGCTGACCTGCTGCGGGGACTTGGTGCCGACGTTGAACCACACGGGGGAGTTGAAGCTGAACATCTGGTGCACCAGCGCGTACTTCAACTCGTGGTCGAAGATCTCGGCGTCCTCCTCGGAGGCGAAGTACCCCTCGGCGAGGCCGGTGTCCACGTAAACCTTGACCACCCGGTCGATCAGCTGCTTGAGGCTGTGCTCGCGCTGCGGCGTGCCGAGGGCGCCGCGAAAGTACTTCGAGGTCACGATGTTGACGGCGTTCACCGACCAGAAGTCGGGGAACTCCACCCCGTGCTGCTCGAAGTTGACCGAACCGTCACGCCAGTTGGTCATGACCACGTCACGACGCTCCCAGCGCACCGTGTCGTACGGATGCACGCCGGGCGTGGTGAAGATCCGCTCGACCTTGAGGCCCTTGCGGCTCCCCCTGCCGCGCCGGGCCGCCGAGCCGCTCACCGTCTCCGTCATGACCTTCCCCCTCTCGGGCCCACCCATCGGACCCTGTCCAGGAATAACTCCACCCGTCGGCCGTTTGCTCCCGCCGCGGGCGCTGTCAACCACCGTCTTGATGCCGCCCCTTACCGGGGCCGACCAGGCTCCCCCGAGGAACCGGCCTTGTTACGCAACGCCTCGATCTCTCTGGCGAAGTCGTCCAGCGACTCGAACCCCCGGTAGACCGAGGCGAACCGCAGATAGGCGACCTCGTCGAGTTCGCTGAGCGGGCCGAGGATGGCCAGTCCGATCTCATGCGAGGCAATCTCGGCCACACCCGTCGCCCTGATCGCCTCCTCCACCCGCTGCCCGAGCTTGGCCAGCGCGTCCTCGTCCACCGGACGCCCCTGGCAGGCCCGGCGCACGCCAGCGATGATCTTGTCTCGGGAGAACGGCTCGGTGACGCCGCTGCGCTTGGCCACCATGAGCAGCACGTTCTCCTGCGTGGTGAACCTCTTGCCGCAATCCGGGCACGACCGGCGGCGTCGGATGGCCGATCCGTCGTCGGTGGAGCGGCTGTCGATCACCTTGGTGTCAGGGTGGCGGCAGAACGGGCAGTGCACGCGTTCCCTCCTCCCCTGACAGATCACGTCACACGAGAAATCGTTCCCCACAAGACACAACTTGTGGTTAATGACGCCCGTGTAACTACTAGATGTTGTGGTCAACCGTAGGACCCCGGGAGGGGCAACGCAACCTGGATCAGCCGCCTCGGCAGTAGACCCATGTCACACCGAGCCTCCCGGACCCCGCCCGGGCGTGTCGCCTCACGAGTTCCCACAACCCCCACAAAGCCACCGAAACCCCGTCCACGCAGGGCCTCCCGCGCCCTCTCGGACCTCCGCGGCGACGCCCCACCCTCGCCCCCGCCACGCCGCACAGATCACCGAAAGAAGCCGTCCGATCACGACGTCGACGCGGCCTGCTCACCCCCGCCCCCTCCACACCGCGTCACCGAACCCCACTCAGTCAGTGACCCCCGCCCCACCACCGCGCCCGGACATACGGCGGGAGCGCCTTGCATCCGGGCATCTCCGCGCGGCAGGCGGTGGTCGCGGCGGTGCGCGGCGTGCCCACGAGTCGCGAGCATGCCCGGCGCCTGCGGCATCGCACTGGGGACCGCCACCCTGCCCTGCCGGATCGGCGCTGCTCATGCTGACCGCAGTGTGGGCGCTGGTCACCGGGCTGCTTGAGATCGTCACGGCGACCCGTCTGCGCCCGGAGCCGCGGCGAGTGGCCGTACGTGCTCGCCGGCGCCATGCCGGTGCTGTCCGGGGCGCTACCGCCACCGCGGTCGGCGCCCCCGTTCGGCGTTGGGCGTTGCGATCGGCGGACGCGTCCCGAAGAGGACGCCGAAGGACGGGCCGTTCGCCGCTCCGCGACGGCCGCGAGCAACTCAGCGGCCACCGCGCCGTCGCGGGTCAGCCTCAACGCCAAGGGAGGTGAGGCGCGCCTGTGCAGCGCCGGGATCAGGCCCGGCGGACGGTGCCTGCGGCGGGCGGCCCGTGGCGAATGTGGGCCACAGCCCGAGCGACTCCGGCAGCCAGAAGACGGCGCGTCGGGCGGCTCATGCCGCCGCACCACGATCCCGTCGAGCCGCACCCGGCCCGTCGCTGAGCCCCCGACGGAGCCCTGGCCATGAGCGACAACGGCACGTCACAGCTGATCAGTGACGCCCCACCGCAGCGCGGTCAGCCGAGCCGCCCTCCGCGCATCGCGCGCATGCGACCACGGCCGGGCCTGCGGTCTTGCGTGCGGCGGTGTCGCCAGACGGCCCTTTCCCTGCGGCACGGAGAACGGTGCCCCGTCGAAGTGCGCCGCAGGGGCAGGGGTTCGGAGCCGACGAGTGGCGACGGGCGCGTGGTCCGCGCGCGTCGGCGAGGGAGCATGTCGCATTTCCTCGTCGTCCCCGCGACGACGGCCGGTTGTCGGACCCGGGTGGCAAGATCCCGATTTGCGGGCCGCCGGATCGGGAGGACGTGCCGCAGGGATGACGGCGCGACCGATGCTCGCTGCGCGCGGAGGAACCAGGCCGCCGTCGGCGAGTCGACGAACGGGAACCCGCGACGGCGGCTCTGCGACTAATACAGCGACCGCGTCTACGGCTAGTCGGCGGGGAGGTGAAGGCGTTGGCCGGGTCGGACGATCGTGGTGGACATGTTGTTGAGGTCCATGATGCGGCGGACGACCAGGCGCGTGTCGCCGCCGGGGCGCTCGCGCTGCGCGATGCTCCACAGCGAGTCGCCGTCGCCGACGACGACCGTCTTGCCCGGGCGGCCCTGCCGGCTCGGATCGGACAGCTCGGGGCCGCCCGCGCCCGCGCGCTCGGTCGCGGTCAGCCACAACGCGACCAGGAGCGGCACCGCCAGCAGGCAGATCACCACGACGCGACCGCGTCGCGTCAGCCGCACCTCCCCCCACTCGTCCTCCGCCGGAGCGCCCAGGGGCGGCGCAGCGGCGGCCGGGGTTGGCGCTTGTCTCGCCAGGGCCGGGGCCTCGGCCGTTGTGCAGTGCTGGTGGAACGAACCCGCCATCTCGGTCCCCTTCGCGACCGACCACCGATCTTCGAATGAATATTCGATCGAACGGTTGTACGATGTTGTACCGCAGCCCCCCGTGAAACGCGAGTACATTCTTCGAACAATTGTTTGATCATCGCAGCGGAACGCGATAACGTTCGGCTCGGAGTGACGGAGCGAGCGCCGGGAGGCGACGAGCGATGAGCAAGGTCCGGGAGCTGCCCGACGGTCCCAGAGACGAGGCCGGGCTGACCCAACGGCAGCGCATGGTCCTGGAGGTTATCCGCGACTCGGTGCAGCGCCGCGGCTACCCCCCCTCCATGCGCGAGATCGGCGAGGCCGTCGGTCTGACCAGCACCTCCAGCGTGTCGCACCAGCTCCGGGCGCTCCAGCGCAAGGGCTACCTGCGCCGCGACCCCAACCGCCCGCGGGCCGTCGAGGTGCGCGTCCCGGGCACCGCTCCGGTGCGCGCCGACGGCGAGGCCTACGAGGCGCCCGGCTCCGGTCAGGACGCCGCGCCGCGTCCCGCCCCCGCCTACGTGCCGCTGGTGGGACGGATCGCCGCCGGCGGGCCGATCCTGGCCGAGGAGGCCGTGGAGGACGTGTTCGCCCTGCCCCGGCAGCTCGTCGGCGAGGGCACCCACTTCCTGCTGAAGGTCACCGGCGACTCGATGATCGACGCGGCGATCGCCGACGGCGACTGGGTCGTGGTGCGCCAGCAGCCGGTGGCCGAGCAGGGCGACATCGTCGCCGCGATGATCGACGGCGAGGCCACGGTGAAGACGTTCAAGCGCCGCGACGGCCACATCTGGCTCGTCCCGCAGAACCCGGCCTACGAGCCGATCCCCGGCGACGAGGCGTCCATCCTGGGTCGGGTGGTCGCCGTGCTGCGCAAGATGTGACGTTCCCGTGAGCCCGGCCGCTCCCGGCCGCGTCGTTCCGCTCGCTCCCGCGGCGCGTCGCGTCACGCGACCGCCGCGCCGCCCGCCATCCGCCCGCCCGGCGGTGGCGGGCGTACGCGTGCGCACCGGGCCCCGCTCGCCGGGGAGCCCGTCGAAGACCGCGTGCGGACGCACTCGCCTCAACCCATTCCACATCCATACGTCCACGGACGCCGTTCAGCGCCCGTGTCCGTTTCGGCACGCTCCACAGTCCGCGCCATGACGCTCCGGGCCGACCACGCGGCACCGCGGGACGGCATCCCCCTGAGGCCGTTGTGCGACACGGTGCGCTGAGGCCGGCCGTACGCGGCCGTCCAGCTGGGAATCGGTGCCCGCCGGTGCCGGACCACGCGCTGCGCGGCTGGTCGCGCCGCGTCAGCCGGGCGGCTCCCCCGGGGCGCGGACGCGGGACGGGTCGTCGCCGACCAGTCCCGCGAGGGCCGGATCAACCCGGCCCGCATCTACCGTCATGATCTCGTACTCGGCCACGCCCGCGCAGACGAATGGGTCAGTCGCGGCGATTTTTTCGATCTCGGGGCGGTCCACCCCGCACGCGATGATCACGCCGCCGTGCTCGGACGGCACGGTCTGCCCCGAGAGCACGAACGTGCCCGCCCGGTGGTGGCGTTCGAGGTACGCCACGTGGGCGGGCACGTGCGGCCCGGCGGCCTCCTCGGAGCCGAGGTAGCGCAGCCGAAGGACGTGCAGGGTGCTCACTTCGCGGGCACGATGTTCACGATCTTGGGGGGCCGGACGATGACCCGGTTGATCTGCGCGCCGCCCAAAGCCTCGTTGACCTTGGCGGAGGCCAGCGCCAGCCGCTCCAGCTCCTCCTCGGAGATGTCGGGCGGCACCTGCAGGCGGTCGCGGACCTTGCCCGCGACCTGCACCACGCAGGTCACCGACTCCTGCACCACCAGCGACGGGTCGGCCGACGGCCAGCCCGCGGTCGCCACGGACGGCTCGTGGCCCAGCCGCTCCCACGCCTCCTCGGCGGTGTAGGGGGCGAACAGCGACAGCAGCACCGCGATCGTCTCGGCGGCCTCCCGCACGGCCGGGTCGGCGGGGCCGGGGCCGTCGTCGATGGCGCGGCGGGTGGCGGTGACCAGCGACATGATCCGGGCGATCGCCACGTTGTAGCGGTGCTGCTCGATCAGCGCGGTGGCCTCGTCGATGGTGCGGTGCGTGACGCGCCGCAGGTCGACCGCGCCGCCCGCCGGGTCGGTGCCGGGCGCGGACGTCACGTCGGCGGCGATGCGGTGCACGCGCGCCAGGAACTTCGACATGCCGGACGGCGACACGTCGGCCCAGTCGATGTCGTCCTCGGGCGGCCCGGAGAACAGCAGCGCCAGGCGCACCACGTCCACGCCCCACTGCTCGATCTGCTCGCCCAGGTCGACCATGTTGCCCAGCGACTTGGACATGGCCTTGCCGTTCAGGATCACCTGGCCCTGGTTGACCAGCCGGGTGAACGGCTCGGTGAAGTCGACCATGCCCATGTCGTACAGCACCTTGGTGAAGAACCGGCTGTACAGCAGGTGCAGGATGGCGTGCTCGACGCCGCCGGTGTACTGGTCGACCGGCATCCACTTGCGGACCTGCTCGACGTCGAACGGACCGTCCTCGTAGCCCGGGGAGCAGTACCGGAAGTAGTACCAGGACGAGTCCACGAACGTGTCCATGGTGTCGCTGTCGCGCTTGGCGGCGCCGCCGCACTTGGGACAGTCGACGTTGACCCAGTTCTCCGCCGCGGCCAGCGGCGAGGTGCCCTTGGGCGCCAGGTCGGCGCCGCGCAGGTCGTCGGGCAGCAGCACCGGCAGCTGGTCGTCGGGCACCGGGACCTCGCCGCACGACGGGCAGTGCACGATCGGGATCGGGCAGCCCCAGAACCGCTGCCGGGACACCAGCCAGTCGCGCAGCCGGAAGTTGACCGCGGCCTTGCCCAGCCCCTTCTCCTCCAGGATCTGGATGATGCGGGCGATCGCGTCGGCCTTGTTCAGCCCGTCGAGGGGCCCGGAGTTGACGATGCGCCCGTCGCCCGTGGTGGCCACGCCGGTCTCGGCCGGGTCGGGCTCGCCGGTGTCCACCACGACCCGCACCGGCAGCCCGAACTTCAGGGCGAAGTCCAGGTCGCGCTGGTCGTGGGCGGGAACCGCCATGATCGCGCCGTGCCCGTACTCGGCCAGCACGTAGTCGGACGCCCAGATCGGCAGGCGCTCGCCGTTGACCGGGTTGATCGCGTACCGGCCCAGGAACACGCCGGTCTTCTCGCGCTCGGTGGACAGCCGCTCGATCTCGCTCTCCCGGGAGACCTCCTCCCGGTAGGCCTCGAACGCGGCGCGCTGCTCGGGGGCGCAGATCTCCTCGGCCAGGTCGGCGTCGGCGGCCACCACCATGAAGGTGGCGCCGTACAGGGTGTCGGGACGGGTGGTGTAGACGGTGACCGGCTCGTCACGGCCCTCGATGACGAAGTCGACGTCGGCGCCCTCGGAGCGGCCGATCCAGTTGCGCTGCATCAGCAGCACCCGGTCGGGCCACTTGCCCTCCAGGGCGGCCATGTCGTCCAGCAGCCGGTCCGCGTACTCGGTGATCTTGAAGTACCACTGGGTCAGCACGCGCCGTTCGACCAGCGCGCCGCAGCGCTCGCAGTGCCCGCCGACGACCTGCTCGTTGGCCAGCACCGTCTGGTCGTTGGGGCACCAGTTGACCTGGCCGCCGCGGCGGTAGGCCAGCCCGCGCTCGTAGAAGCGCAGGAACAGCCACTGCGTCCACTTGTAGTACTCGGGGTCGGAGGTGTGCAGCCGCCGCGACCAGTCGAAGGAGGGGGCGTAGCGCCGGAACGAGGACGCCTGGGTCTCGATGTTGGCGTAGGTCCACTGGGCGGGGTGCTCGTTGCGCTTGATCGCGGCATTCTCGGCGGGCAGGCCGAAGGAGTCCCAGCCGATGGGGTGCAGGACGTTGTAGCCGCGCTGCCGCCAGTAGCGGGCGGCCACGTCGCCGATGGCGTACGCCTCGGCGTGCCCCATGTGCAGGTCGCCCGACGGGTACGGGAACATGTCCAGCGCGTAGCGGCGCTCGCGGCCGTCGTCCTCCTCGACCGCCTTGAACGGGTCGAGCTCCGCCCAGCGGGCCTGCCACTTGTCCTGGATGGCCCGGGGGTCGTACCCGTCGTCCTGTGCTCCCCCCCGGTTCAGAGAGGCCGCCCCCCCTGAAGCGCCCGGCGCGGTGCGGGAGGTGTCGTCGCTGCTCACGGTCGCTACTCCACTGGTCCTCTTGGTACCTGACGGCTCTGGCTGCGGGGCCTCGAGGCGCGCGGCTCGCGCGGGGACGGTGCGCCGGCCCCCGGCGCCCTCGCCGGACAGACACGAAACGACCCCTCGCCATAGGAGGGGTCGCCGCGCCGACTGGGGTCGTCCGTCAGCGCGGCCGGCTGAGAAGCAGCCTTCCGGTCCGCATATACCAAGACTAGCGCAGAGGCAAGGCCCCCCGGAGGCGCGTTGCCGGGCGGGCGAATTTTCCGATTGGGCCTTGACGGGGCGCCGCCGACCGCTACCCTCTGGAACCAATAGGAAGGTTTCCTATTAGATTCGCCGGTCACTCCGACCCCGCCAGGAGGAAGGCGCATGTCACGAAAGGTCTCCTTCGCCGTCGCCGCGGCCGTCGCCGTCGGCCTGCCTCTGGTCAGCGCCGCGCCCGCGTACGCGCACGGCTACACCACCTCGCCGGTCAGCCGCGCGCTGCACTGCAAGCAGGGCACCGTCCAGAACTGCGGCCCCATCCAGTGGGAGCCGCAGAGCGTCGAAGGCCCCAAGGGCTTCCCCGCGGCCGGGCCCGCGGACGGCACGATCTGCGCCGCCGGCGACAGCCGCTGGGCCCCGCTCGACGACCCGCGCGGCGGCCAGTGGCCCGCCACCCGGGTGCAGTCCGGGCAGTCCTTCACCTTCTCCTGGACGCTCACGGCCGCGCACGCCACCACGTCGTTCCGCTACTTCATCACCCGCGACGGCTGGAACCCGTCCCAGCCGCTCACCCGAGCCGCCCTCGAGTCGACTCCGTTCCTGCAGCAGGACTACGGCGGCCAGCGTCCGCCCTCCACCGTCTCGCACACCGGCAGGCTGCCGAACAAGTCCGGCCGCCACCTGATCCTGGCGGTGTGGGACATCGCCGACACGGGCAACGCGTTCTACCAGTGCGCTGACGTCGACTTCGGCTGATCCGCGCCCCCGCGGGCGACCCGCGGGTGATCCGCCGACACCGGAAGGGATCCTCCAACGGGCGGCCTGCCGCCGACTCCCCGGCAGGCCGCCCGTCGCCGTGTCCGGGCCCGACCCTCAAAAAATAACCCCCCGGTCACGATTTGCCGCGAGATGGCGAACGGGTTCTGTCAGGGGGCTGCGCGGACGCGTCGTCTTCCAGCAGGATGACCGACACCGTTCCTACACTCATCGGTAACAACCGGCTGGTGACGCCCGGCGAGGAGTGCCATGCTCAATCTCTCGGTCCTGCTGGAGGACGCCGCTCGCAAGTCGCCCGACCGCGACGCCGTCGTCTTCGGCGACATGCGGCTGTCGTACGCGACGATCGACACCATCGCCAACCAGGTGGCGAACCTGCTGCGCTCGCGCGGGATCGGCCCGGGGGACAAGGTCGCGCTGTCGTGCCCCAACGTGCCGTACTTCCCGATGGTGTACTTCGGGATCCTCAAGGCGGGCGCCGCGGTCGTCCCGCTGAACGTGCTCCTCAAGCCGCGCGAGATCGCCTACCACCTCGACGACTCGGGCGCCAAGGCGCTGTTCGCGTTCGAGGGCACCCCCGAGCTGCCGCTCGGCGAGATGGGCCACGCCGGGTTCCAGCAGGCCGACGGCTGCGAGCACCTGTTCCTCATGACGGTCGACCCGGGGGCCGCCGAGTCGCCGTTCGAGGACGCCGAGCTGTTCTGGCCCGCCGTCGGGGCGCAGCCGAGCGCCTTCGAGTCCGCGCGGACGTCCGCCGAGGACACCGCGGTCATCCTCTACACCAGCGGCACCACCGGCCGGCCCAAGGGCGCCGAGCTGACCCACAGCAACATGCTGATGAACGCGCTGGTGTCGGACATGATGTTCGACCGCACCGCCCACGACGTGTCGCTGGTGACGCTGCCGATGTTCCACGCCTTCGGGCAGTCGTGCGTGATGAACGTGGGCATCCGGCGGCGCGCCACGCTGGTGCTGCAGCCGCGGTTCGAGGCGGCCGAGGCGCTGCGCCTCATGGCCAAGGAGAAGGTCACGATCTTCGCGGGCGTCCCGACCATGTACTGGGCCCTGCTGTCCGACCAGGGCACGGTGCCTCCCGAGGACGTCGCCCGGCACCTGCACACCTGCGTGTCCGGCGGGGCGTCGTTGCCGCTGGAGGTGCTCAAGGGCTTCGAGGCCAAGTTCGGCGTCAAGATCCTCGAGGGCTACGGGCTGTCGGAGACCTCGCCGGTGGTCTCGTTCAACCAGGCGGACGTGGGCCTCAAGCCCGGTTCGATCGGCACGCCGATCTGGGGCGTGGAGATGAAGCTGATCGACGACGACTGGAAGACGATCGAGGGCGAGGGTCCCGGCGAGATCGCCGTGCGCGGCCACAACGTGATGAAGGGCTACCTCGGCCGTCCGGACGCGACCGCGGAGGCCATCCGGGACGGCTGGTTCCGCACCGGCGACATCGCCCGCCGCGACGAGGACGGCTTCTACTACATCATCGACCGCTCCAAGGACATGATCATCCGCGGCGGCTTCAACGTGTACCCGCGGGAGGTCGAGGAGGTCCTCATGACCCACCCGCAGGTCTCGCTGGCCGCGGTGGTGGGCGTGCCGCACGACACCCACGGCGAGGAGATCAAGGCGTACGTGATCCGCACCCCGGACGCCACCCTCACCGAGGACGAGCTGATCGCCTGGGCCAAGGAGCAGCTCGCCGCGTACAAGTACCCGCGCATCGTGGAGTTCCGCGACGAGCTCCCCATGACCGCCACCGGCAAGATCCTCAAGCGCGAACTGCGCTGACCCGGACCGCCTCGGACGCGCGCCCGCGCCGCCCGTCCTCCGCGGCGGCCGCGGCGAAGCTCCCGCCCGCGAGCCGGACGACCGGTTCGCGGGCGGTGCGCGTGGAAAGGGTGGTCCCCACGACCTCGTCAGCCGGCTCATCTGCCGGCGCGACGGGTCCCCTAACGAGACCGGCACGGCGCGCCCTGCACAACGCCCGGCCGCGCCGTCGGCCGCCTGCCGGGTCCGCTCCGCGACGCGGAGACCGGGGCGGACCGGGGTCAGAACGTGTAGGGCAGGCGTTTGATTCCGTTGATGAAGCTCGATTCGAGGCGGTCGGGTTCACCGTCGGCCCTGATGCCGGGCAGGCGGCTCAGCAGCTGGCGGAACATCACGGCGATCTCGCGGCGGGCCAGGTGGGCGCCCAGGCAGAAGTGCGGGCCCGGACCGCCGAAGCCGACGTGCGGGTTGGGGTCGCGCAGGATGTCGAACCGCTCGGGGTCGGTGAAGACGGTCTCGTCCCGGTTGGCCGACCAGTAGTAGAGCAGCAGCTTGTCGCCTTCCTTGACCTCGTGTCCGGCGAGAGTGGTGTCGCGGGTGGCGGTGCGCCGCATCCACACCACCGGCGACACGTACCGCACGATCTCCTCGACGGCGCCGCCGATGCGCCCCTCGAAGTCCTCGACGAGCAGGGCCCGCTGGTCGGGGTGCCGGGTGAGCAGGTCGAGGCCGTGCGCGATCGCGTTGCGCGTGGTCTCGTTGCCGGCGACCACGAGCAGGATGAAGAACGAGCCGAGTTCCTGGTCGCTGAGCGACTCGCCGTCGATGTTCGCGTTGACGAGCGCGGACGTCAGGTCGTCGGTGGGCTCGGCACGGCGGCGGCGGGCCAGCTCCTCGACGAGGTCCTTGAGGGTCTGGCCGGCCTCCATGAGCCGCAGCGCGGTCCGTTCGGGGTCGCCCGACGGCAGGAACTCCGGGTCGTTGCCCGCCAGGATCACGTTGGTGGCGTCCAGGACGGCGGCGTGGTGCTCGGGGCCGATGCCCATCATGTCGCAGATGATCGTCAGCGGGAGCCGGGCGGCGACGTCGGCGACGAAGTCGCCGGTGCCGCGGCCCGCCGCCACCTCGTCCACCAGGCCGGCGGCGACGCGTTCCACCTTGTCCTCGAACCGCTGGACCATGCGCGGCGAGAACGCGCGGGACACGATGCGGCGCAGCCGGGCGTGCCGCGGATCGTCCATGTTGATCATGGAGCCGAAGTACTCGTGCAGGTCGCCCGGCATGTCGGGGATGTTGGTGGCGCCGCGTCCCGAGCAGAAGTCCTGGGGCCGCCGGGACGCCTCCAGCACCTCGGCGTGCCGGGTGAGCGCGTAGTAGCCGGGGCCGCGCGGGACGATCTTCACGTCCGGCTCCTCGAACCGGACCAGGCCGGGATGCCGGCGCAGCGCCGCGAACGCCTCGTGCCGGTGCTCCAGCGGACGCCGCCAGAAGTCCCTGTCCGTCAGGTTGATGTCCTCGACCTTGAGCATCGCGCCATCCGAGTCCCAGAACGCCATTCGGTTTACACACAGACTGGCAAAGTAAAGCGCCGACGGGGGAGACTCGGCGGCGTGACACGCGTCACATGTCCTGTCGGTCGTCGACGAGCCAGTCGAGGACGAGGCGGTCGACCTCGGCGGGCCGCTCCAGGTGCAGGAAGTGCCCCGCACCGGGGACGATCTGGGCCCGGGAACCGCGCGGCAGGCAGGCGAGGACGGCGGAGGCGTCCCCGTTCGGGAAGAACGCGTCCACGCCCAGGCAGCCGTCGTCGGCGCCGTGCAGGTAGAGCAGCGGCCGTTCGCCGACCGCCGAGACCGCGTCCTGCTGCGCGGCGTACCGGTCGGCATGCGCGGAGGGGTCCATGAGGGCGCGGTAGTAGCCGAGGGCGGCGGCGAGGTTGTCGGGCGCGGCCAGGCAGTCCATGACATGGGCGACGTCCGCCGTCGCGTCGTATCCCGGCGACCAGTCGCGCCACAGTCCGGCGACGAACGCCTCGTTCACCGCCGCTTCGGCGAACGGCGTCTGGAACAGGAAGATGTAGAACGAGCGTTTGAGCTGCTCGTACTCAAAGAACGAGCTCATCAGCGACGTCATCGGCGGCACCGCCAGCGCGACCGCGCGGCGCCACCGCTCGGGGGCGTACGCGACGGCGCCGTAGACGGCGAGCGCACCCCAGTCGTGCCCGATGAGCACCGCGTCGGGGCCGCCGCCGAACGCCTCGTGCAGCGCCACGGCGTCGGCGACCAGCGCGCCCGCCTGGCACGCGCCGTCGTCGGGCACCGCGGTGGGCGCGTAGCCGCGCATGAACGGCGCGACGGCGTGGTACCCGGCCTCGGCCAGTTCGGGAAGCAGATGCCGCCACGTGTGCGCCGAGTCGGGGAAGCCGTGCAGGCACAGCGCGAGCGGCCCGTCCTCCGGCCCCGCCTCCAGGTAACCGAACCGCAGTCCGTTCGCCTCGACGGTCCCCGCGCGCACGTCGTCCACCACGGCTCCTCCCTTCGCTCCGTGCCCGCGACGTTACTCCGCCTCGCATCAACGCGCCGCCGCTCATACGGCCGCCGCCTATCCGACCGCGTGCACGAATCAAGAAACACCCGACCGCCATGCAGCGCACACACTCTGCGAAGGTGCGACAGCGCCGAACGACAACGAGTACACGGAATCGACCGCACCCCCGGCACGTCCTCCGGAGGAGGCCGGGGCGACCGTCCAAGTGGACCAGAGGCAGCTCATCGATGGGATCCGCCGGCGGGTGCGCACCGGGGCGCCGTGGCGGGACGTACCCGCCTGCTACGGATCCTGGCAGGCGGTCAACGGGCTGCTTCGCCGCTGGCAGCGTGAAGGCGTCTGGCGCGCATCCTGGCCGCCCCGCAGGCTCGGCCGACGCGGCCGGGCTGATCGGCCGGCAGGTGGGCGTCGATTCCACCGTCATGTGCGGCGCACCAGCACGCCGCCGGGGTCCGGGCGGCACGGTGCGCTGCAGCGCGAGCCGCCCGGCGGCACGGCTGCCGAGCCGGTCGACCACGCGCTAACGCCCGTTCGGGTGCGGCACAGCGGCGTTGGGGGCACGGCTCCACCTCCGACAGCCACGTATTGCCGGCCACTGTCGTGCTTACAGCCTCGATTCATTTCGAACGCGAGCACCTGCCTGGCCACGTGCTGCCGGGCCGACGGCGCCGCAGTCATCCAGCCCGTGCCGACCTCTGATATCGGGAGGCTCGCTGTGCTCAGCGGGGTGCGGGCGCGCTCTTATGGCGAACGGGCTTCCCCGAGGACGTGCCCCGGGAAAGCCCGTTCGTCGTACGGGTGGAGGTCACGCGCCCCAGTCGGGACGCAGCGGCATGTGGGAGTTGCCGTTGCGGTCGAGCTTCACGCCCAGCGTCTGGTGCAGCTGGATCCAGTTGCGCTCGAAGCCGATGACGCAGCCGGCCATGTAGACCCGCCACACACGCGCGGTGCCCTCGCCGACTTCGGCGACGGCCTCGTCCCAGTGCGCGTCCAGGTTGCGGCACCAGGCCCGGAGGGTGCGGGCGTAATGCTCGCGGAGGTTCTCCTGGTGCCGGATCTCGAACCCCGCGTCGTTCATCTTCGACTGGATGTAGCCGGGGCCTTCGAGCTCCCCGTCGGGGAAGACGTACCGGTTGATGAACCCGCCCGGCTTCATCGGGGGGGCCATGTTGTCGGGCCGGGTGATGGTGTGGTTCAGCATCCGCCCGCCCGGCACCAGCTTGTCGTACAGGAAGGAGAAGTACGACGGCAGGTTGGCCTTGCCGATGTGCTCGGTGAGGCCGATCGAGCTGATGGCGTCGAACCCGGTCTCCTCCACGTCCCGGTAGTCCAGGTGACGCACCTCCGCCAGCTCCGACAGGCCGCGGTCGGCGATGGCCTTCTGCGCCCACTCGGCCTGCTGCTTGGACAGGGTGACGCCCAGCGCCTTGACCCCGTACTCCTTGGCGGCGTGCATCACCATGCCGCCCCAGCCGCAGCCCACGTCCAGCAGCCGCATGCCCGGCCGCAGCCCGAGCTTCTTGGCGACCAGGTCGTGCTTGTAACGCTGCGCCTCCTCCAGGGTGGCGTCCTCCCGGGGGTAGCACGCGCACGTGTAGGCCATGGACGGCCCCAGCACCCACTCGTAGAAGGTGTTGGACACGTCGTAGTGGTGGGAGATGGCCTTCGCGTCACGCCGCTTGGAGTGGCGCAGCCAGGACGGCACCCGGCTGAACGGCGCCTCCTGGGGCGGCGGCGGCAGACGACGGCTGACCGCTCCCCGCAGCAGCGGGTTGCGCAGCACCTCACTGAGGACGCGGAGCTTGTCGCCCCAGGACACCTCCCCCAGGGCCTGCTGCATCGTCGACAGCGCGGTGTACATGTCGCCGTGCACGTTGAGGTGCCCGCTGACGTACGCCCGGGCCAGCCCAAGAGAGCCCGGCGAGTGCACCAGGTAGGACACCGCGTACGGAGAACGCACCTCCAGCCGGATGTCGGCTCCGGGGGTGCCCGCCCGCGATCCGTCGTACGCGACGAACTCCACTGGCGCGTCAGGCCCGACGAGCTCCTCGAAGACCCTGGCCAGCGTCATGTTCTTCCTCCTGTCTCTCCGCCCCGAGCCGGGCCGAGCCCCGGCGTGGCCGGGGCGTCCCCCCGGTGGCGCGGCTCAGCGCCCGCGAACGCACTTGTCGTAGAGGTCCAGCAGGCGCTTGTCGGGGTCGTACGTCTCCTTGAGCCGTCGGTAGGTCTCCCCGTCGTAGTGCCGCCAGAACTCGTCACGGCTGTAAAAAGCAGTCGAGTACAGGGACTTATGCCCGTCAAGCGCGGCGACCTTACGCTCGATGAGCCGGTTGTGGTACTCGGGGATCTTCCCCGGGGGCAGCCGGACCGTCCCCCAGAAACCGACGTTGACGTACGTGCGGCCGGGCTCCAGCGGATACAGCGGCCAGCGGTCGCGTGCGCGCAGCGGGCACAGCCACACGGGGCTCATGCCCACCTTCTCGTGGAAGAAGTCCAGGAACTCCGGCAGCCGCTCCACCGGCACCTCGATGTCCTGGATGACGTCCTCGCGGGGACGCTGCCCCCGCCACCGGTCGATGCGGGCGACGATGCCGAAGCGGCGGTCGTAGGCCACCAGCTTGCGGTAGACGTCCGACCGCTTGGCCTTGTCCGGCCACACGCGGCGCACCAGCGGATGCTGGACGCCGAACGCGCGCGAGCACCAGAACCAGTCGGTGTCCCACCGCCAGATGTAGTCGCGCACCGTCAGGAAGTCGACCGACCGCTGCTGAATGGACCGGTAGTAGATCTTCTGGCCGGTGTAGTCGGACGTGTAGGGCGCGCTGTCGGCGAACGACCCGACCGTCAGGTACACCTCCTTCGGGCCGAACACCGTGCCGTCGAGGAAGTCGA
This sequence comes from Actinomadura rubrobrunea NBRC 15275, assembly GCF_001552235.1. Taxonomy (NCBI): domain Bacteria; kingdom Bacillati; phylum Actinomycetota; class Actinomycetes; order Streptosporangiales; family Thermomonosporaceae; genus Actinomadura; species Actinomadura viridilutea. The sequence continues at coordinate 102,028 of NZ_BCQU01000006.1, forward strand.
CCGGCTCGCCCTCGTACTCGCCCGCCTCGGTCAGCTCGGCGATGGCCCGCGCGCACGCCTCCGCCGACCCGTACCGCAGGTGCCGCAGCCGCACGAACGGCTTGACGGGGATCAGCTCGATCTTCAGCCGCAGGGTGTAGCCGAGCGTCCCGTAGGAGTTGGGGAAGCCGTAGAACAGGTCGGCGTGCTCGTTGTCGCGGGTGGCCGTGACGACGCGGCCGTCCCCGGTCAGCACCTGCATCTCCAGCACCGCCTCGTGCGGCAGGCCGAGCCGGAACGACGTCGACTCGATGCCGAGGCCGGTGACCGCGCCGCCCAGCGTGATCGTCTTGAGCTGCGGCACCACCGTGGGCATCAGCCCGTACGGCAGGGTCGCGTCCACCAGGGTCTCGTAGGTCGTCATGCCCTGCACGTCGGCGGTGCGCGCCTCCGGGTCGACGTGCAGCACCTTGTCGAACCCCGACACGTCCAGGCCCGGCGCCCGTGACGGCTCCCGCCAGCGGAACAGGTTCGAGGTCTTCTTCGCCAGCCGCACCGGCGTCCCCTTCGGAATCGCCTCATAGGACCGGCGCAGGGCCTCCACGGCGCGCTGATGGTCGTCTCTGATCGCAAGCTCGGTCATCTGCCCTCCCCCACGCACACAGTAAATCGATCATCCCATGTATCGTCCACATATCCGGGTGGTTCGCGTCATCACGGGGAAGAGTGGGAGGGTGGGAAGAATCTACGAGCGCCTGGACGAGCGCTTGCGGGCGTTCATCGCCGAACAGCCGATGTACTTCGTGGCCACCGCCCCCGCGAACGGTCACGTCAACGTCTCCCCCAAGGGATACGCCGACACCTTCGCGGTGTTGGACGACCACACCGTCGGCTACCTCGACCTGACCGGCTCGGGCGCCGAGACCATCGCCCACCTGCGTGAGAACGGCCGCATCACGATCATGTTCTGTTCGTTCGGCCGCACCCCGAAGGTGCTGCGGCTGTACGGCACCGGACGCGTCGTCACCCCCGGCTCCCCCGACTGGCCGGAATTGGCCCGCCGCTTCCCCGTCGACACCCCGGGCAGCCGCGCCATCATCGTCGTCGCCGTCGACCGCATCGCCGACTCGTGCGGTTACGCCGTCCCCTACATGGAACTGGCCGGCGAGCGCGGAATGCTCAAAGAATGGGCCGGCCGCAAGTCCCCCGAACAGATGCGCGCCTACCACGCCGAGAGGAACGCCACGAGCATCGACGGCCTCCCCGCCCTCGACGGCCTCTAGCCCCGCCAGGCAGACGTCAGACCGCGCGACTCGCGCGGGCGGCACCCCGGCAGAACCAGTCGTGCACACTCGCCGACGGGCATGCCACAGCGCAGCCGGGCGCCGCGCGAGCGTTCAGGGACGGGCCCGGCGCGCGGCGAGGCCGCCCTATCGGACGAGCCGAAGGATCCACGGGTAGCGGAACGGCTGCCCCACCAGCGCGTAGACGGCGGCGACGCCCGCCACGATCCAGGTGATGCTGTAGAGCACCGCGCCGATGCCGAACGTCAGAATGGTCACCCCCAGCACGGTCAGCTGGAAGTTGACCGCCTCGGCCGCGTGCCGCCGCACGTACGGCGACTTCTTCCCGTAGACCAGCATCAGCACGAGCGGCACGACGAACAGCGTGAAGAACCCGCCGAAGTGCGCGGCCGCCGCCACGAGCCGCTCCTCACCGGTCGGCTCGCCCTCCTCCGCCTCGGGGGCCGGACCAGGCGAAAGGTCGCGCGTCACCGCCGCCAGATCGCTCCGCGTCTTGGCCGTCAGGGCCAAGTGCATGCGCATGTCGAACTCGGCGTGGTCCAGGCGTCCCTCGGCGTAGGCGTCCTGAAGACGCGCGATGACCGGCTCGCGCTCCGCGTCCGACACCCGCAGGTGCCCGGTGGCGTGACTGATCTCCATGCCTTCATCGTCGGCGCGGCTCCGCCGCCCCGCATCGGGGACGACCCCTGAGCCGACCCTGAGTTCCTCCCCGGAGCCAGGAGGGGACGACGTCACCGCGAGCCGGCCGTCTCCCCGTCCCGATCATGCTCGTCGGACAGTTCGACGTACTCCTCGCCCGGTGTCAGCGGCCTGCCGAACAGCTGGGACACGGTCACGAAGGTATAGCCGTCGGCCCGGAGCCGCTCGATGATGGGCGACACGGCCTCGACCGTCGTCCCGTGGATGTCGTGCAGCAGCACGATCATTCCGGGACGCACCGCCTTGAGCACCCGCCGCTCGACGAGACGGGTGTCCCGGTCCCGCCAGTCGAGCGGGTCGACGGCCCACAGCACCTGCGCCAGCTTCATGCGCCTGGCGATGCCCGCGACCCTTGCGTCCGTCGACCCGTACGGCGGACGCATCAGGACGGGCGTCACGTGGGCGGCCTTGCGGATCGCGTGCTGCGTGCGCGCCAGTTCGCCTTCCACCTTCGCGACGGACGCGCGTCCCAGATCGGCGTGCGACCAGCTGTGGTTGGCCACCTCGTGGCCCTCCGCGACCTCCCGCCGGACGAGGTCGGGGTGCGTCGCCACGTTCCTGCCGATGAGGAAGAACGTCGCCTTGACGTTCTGCCGGGCCAGGATGTTCAGCAGCTTGGCGGTGCCGGGTGCCGGCCCGTCGTCGAACGTCAGCGCCACGCACTTGGCCCGTGTGCAGTCCACTCGGGGAGTCGGTGTGGGCGTGGGAGTGGGGACGCGCTCGGGCGCGCGCGGTGCGGCCTCACCGCGCAGAACCGCCACGGGCACGGACGGGCCCGCGTGTTCCGGCGTCGGTTCGAGTGCGCTGAGCCATCCGAAGAACGCCGTCACCGCGACGGCCGCGGCCGACTTCTGGATTGTGGCCGTCCAGCGTCGACCGGTCACCGAGCCCCCCGCACGCTCCCCCAACGCCGCCTACCAGGTCCGCAGTGTAAGCCGCTGCCTGCGCCGCCAGGGGGACATAGTCGCTGTGTCGGGAACCTGTTTCCTGAGAGGGTCGTTATCGTCTTACGCGTATGCGCCCCGGAGCGGTTCCGGGGCGGCTCTAGACGACGGGAACGGCGATGAGGTTCCGCGACCGCTTCGGGCTCCGCAAGAACCGCGGCGCATCCATCACCAAGCTGGACCGTGAGGCCACCGACGCCGACATCGAGGCTCTGATCGCCTTCGCGCGCAGCCGCCGAGGCGTGGAGTTCTACGTCGAGCCGGAGACGTTCGCCACCGACACCACCGCGGTGGCCGTCGCGCACGACGGCGAATGGACCCGCCGCCGCGTCGGCTCGCCGCAGGTCATCGCCAAGGTGGCCCGCGACCTGAAGCTCCCCGTGTACGACGTGCAGATCGTCGGTTATCCGGCCCGCATGCGCGCCTGGAACGAACGCAACCGCAACCGACGCATAGACCCCGGCGCCCCCGGCGAAGCCGTCTCCTGACGCCCGCCCCTAGCTCCAGCCATCTCTCACGCGCCGACGGCACACCGCCACTGGTGCTCGCGCTCACTTCCCACCTGCGCGCGAAAACCGCTGTCGCGCCCAGGTCATTCATGACAGCGGGGCCCACCCCCTACGCCGCCTCGACCTCCCGCAAGCTCGTCAAGCACGAACAGAGCGCCCGCCGCCCACCGGTGGCCACTCGACGCCCCACCCCACGCTGCTTGCTACGACCACCTGCGCGGATGGCTGCGTGTTCGTGGCTTCACACCACGTCTGGCCCGGCATCGACTCTTCGGCACGGCTGGGCCGCCACCGGTGGACCATCGAACGCACCATCGCCTGGCCGGCTCAGTGTGGAGATGACCTCCGCCGAACACGGCCGGTTCAAACGCTGGCTCATCGACGCCTTCGGCGGCGATGCCCGCGGCGCCCCCGTCATCAGGGCGCTCATGCACCGCCGAGGCCTACACCAACACCGCGCTGACAGGCCGGATGCCGCCCCGCCTGCATCGCGGTTACGAACGCAAGGCCGGCCGCTTCCTGGCCTTCACCGTCATCGCCTGCGCTCTCATCCGCCACCGCCGACTCACCCAGCGAGACGAGTTCTTCGTGGGCATCGCTTGAGGGGCGGACGGCGAGGAGCCCCCGGGCGGTCGACCCTCCCGGCGACCCCAAGCCGCCCCTCCGCCGCGCGCGTCGGACGGACGCCGCGATCGGCGGTCAGCGGCGGGCACCGCGGCGCCGCTGGAACGCGGAGACGGCGGCGACGCCGATGACCGCCAGACCGATCTGGAAGACCAGCTCGATCCAGTCGATGCCATCGGTGGTCGCGACGCCGACGTTCTGGGCGATCGCGGTGCCGATCAGGGCCGCCACGATGCCGACCGCGAGCGTCATGAGGATGCCGATGGGCTGCCGACCGGGCAGCAGCAGTCGGCCGAGCGCGCCGATGATGGCGCCGATGATAATGGCCGTGATGATTCCGGTGATGGTCACAGTCCCCAGCCTCCTTATATGAAGGACCGCTGCACCGTCTATGCCCCGCTCTGCCGCTTTACACCTTCGTGGCCACACTTCACACAGACCGCGACCTGACCAGCGCATCCAGGAGACGCAGCGAACACCGCCCATGGCCGCACCGCGCCTGGCAGCACGCCGTGAGGCACTCGATGAGCTGTATTGGCTGATCCGAGCAGTGCGGAATCGATAAATCTAAGCCGATAAAGGCAAGGCCATCGCGTTAGTTGAAGAGCATGTTCGCCGCACTGAGGACAACAGCGACGTGTCCACTGCGTTCGCAACCTCCGTGGTCAGTGCATTTGGCCTGCCCCGGACGCTCTCGAAGGGGCGTGCCGTGGCCGCGCGGTATGACAAGCCCGCCGTCCGCTGTGAGACCGGCTTCCAGGACGCAACGACTGGCCGGCCCGGTAATGAGCATGGAGGGACCGCGCATGGAGGCAGTGCGGAGCCTCATGCCCTCGCCATCGGGCTTGCCGCCGCCCGGCACGAGCCGGCCCTTGGCGAGTGGGATGGCAGCGTGGACGGGACGGGGCCGGGAGCCGGGGCGGCGGTGCGACGGTGCGGGGTCTGCAGGCGAGGGATCAGGGGTCGGGGTCGTCGGGGTCGGCATAGGCCCGGGCGAGGTCTTCGGGAGTCATGCCGAGGCGGGCCTTCGAGGGCGGGACGCCCGCGGCGATGATGTCGCGGAGCAGGGCGGCCATGGTGTAGTCGGGGTCGGCGCGGGCGGCGCGGTCCAGGGCGACGTTGGCGAGGCCGCCGTCGCCTGCGATGAAGGCGGCGAACGCCAGCAGGCAGGCGGGGGCGGGGACGTAGGGTTCCTCGACGCGGCGCAGGACGTGCCGCCAGAACTCGATGTCGGCGCCCGGGGCGGCCTCGTCGATGCGGACCCATGCTTCGTCGCGGACGCGCATGCTGGTCAGCAGGACGCCGAGCCAGGCGACGTCGTCCTCGTCGGGCGGGCGTTCACGGGACGACAGGTCGGTGAGCAGGGCGACGCCCTCCTCGACCATGCGGGAACGGATGCGGGCCGGCGACAGGCCCTCGCGAGCCCACGCCAGGAGGCGCCGTTCGGCGCGGTCGGTGGCCTCGCGCATGGCGGCGCGGACCGCGCCTTCCAGCGGCGCGACCGACCGGGCGAGGTGCTCGCGTCCGGGAAGGGCGACGTGGCCCGCGAGGACCGCCTGGGCGGCGACGGCGCTGGCGGTGATGTCGTACGGGCGGCCCTCCGGCGGGCAGCACCGGGAGTCCACGCAGGTCAGAGACCACCAGCGCCCGTCGGCCACGCGCAGCGCCTCGACCACCTCCAGGCCCTTGCCGGTCAGCTCCTCCCAGACGTCCGCGACCGCGGGCGCGACCGCGTCGGCCGGGCCGTAGCCGAGCACCAGGGCGCGCCGGAAGCCGTTGCGCGACAGGACGTCGGCGGTGCGTTCGCAGCTCACGCGGTGGGCCGGTAAGTCGAGCCGAAGGGCGCAGGTGCTGTGCGGGCCGTCGAAGCCGACCGCCACGAGGCTGTCGGCGGGATGGAATCCCAGCAGGTAGGGAACGGCGGCGATGGCGTCCTGGGGCGACCGGATGACCAGCGGCCCCGTCGTCGTGTCCGTCATGCAGTCGAGGTTCGCAGCCTCGACACGCTCGGCGACAGGCCGGTCGCGGATTGTGGACAACCGTGGCGGGTCAGGCGTCGAGGACCTGGTTCTCCCGCTGGACGACGGGCGGCAGCGTGGACCACGGGAAGTTGATCCACCGGTCGGTGCGGCGCCACACGTACTCGCACCGCACCGCGGAGCGGGGCTTCTCGTAGATGACGGCGCAGCGCACGTCGGCGACGTGGTCGGCGCAGAAGTCCCGGACCAGCTTGAGCGTGGCGCCGGTGTCGGCGACGTCGTCGGCGACCAGGACGCGGGCGCCCGACAGGTCGACGGCGTTCGGCACCGGGGGCAGCATCACGGGCATGTCGAGCCGCTGGTCGACGCCGGTGTAGAACTCCACGTTCATGACGTGCAGGTTCTTGACGTCGAGCGCGTAGCCGAGGGAGCCCGCCACGAACAGGCCGCCCCGGGCGATCGACAAGATCAGATCGGGCCGGTACCCGCTGTCGGCGACCGCCTGCGCGAGCTCGCGGCTCGCCTGCCCGAACAATTCCCAGGTCAGGACTTCTCTTTCACCAGACACGACCCCTATCTTTGCCGATCCGGACCGCTGCTCCGGCACCCGGGTGCCGTCCGGGCGGCCCCGACGGCGCGACCGGCCCACGGCACGGCGCCGGGAGGGGTAGCGTTGGGCGACGTGCCCGCCCCTGATCTCCTCTCCGAGAGCGTCACGCAAGACCGGCTTCCGGACGTCCCCACGCTGCTGGCCGCCGCCGTGGAGGCCGTCGGGGGGACGGAGCGGCCCGGCCAGGTGCGCATGGCCGAGGCGGTCGAGAAGGCCATCGCGTCCGGCGAGCACCTGGCGGCGCAGGCGGGCACGGGCACCGGGAAGTCGCTGGCCTACCTGGTGCCGGCGGTCCGGCACGCGGTCGCCAAGGGCACCACGGTGGTGGTGTCCACGGCGACGATCGCGTTGCAGCGCCAGCTCGTCGACCGGGACCTGCCGCGGCTGGCCGAGGCGCTGGCGCCGCTGCTGGGCGTGGAGCCCAGGTTCGCGATCCTCAAGGGACGCCGCAACTACCTGTGCCTGCACCGGGTGCAGACCGGCGCGCCCGAGGAACCGGAGGACGAAGGACTGTTCGACCCGCGGCGGCTGTCCGCGCTGGGCCGCCAGGTCAAGCGGCTGCACGAATGGGCCGACGAGACCGCCACCGGTGACCGCGACGAGCTGGTGCCGGGCGTGAGCGAGCAGGCGTGGCGGCAGGTGTCGGTGACCGCGCGCGAATGCCTGGGCGCGCAGCGCTGTCCGCAGGGCGCCGAATGCTTCGCCGAGCGGGCCAGGGCCGAGGCGGGCGAGGCGCACGTCGTGGTGACCAACCACGCGCTGCTGGCGATCGACGCGTTGGAGGACGTCCAGGTCCTGCCCGAGCACGACGTGGTGATCGTCGATGAGGCGCACGAGCTGGTGGACCGGGTCACGTCCGTGGCCACCGGCGAGCTGAGCGCGGGGTCCGTCGAGGCGGCCGCGCGGCGGGCCGGGCGGCTGGTGGAGGACGGCATCGCCGACCGGCTCAAGGAGGCGGGGGAAGGGCTCGGCGTCCTGCTGGACGAGATGCCGCCCGGCCGGATGGACGTGCTGTCGCCGGCGCTGGGCAACGCGCTGGCCGCGGTGCGGGACGCCGCGCACGCGTGTCTCACGGCGCTGGGCCCCGAGCGCAAGGAGAACGACGCCGGGGACATGGCGGCGCGCAAGGCCGCGCGGTCATCGCTGGAGGACGTGCACGACACGGCCGTGCGACTGCTGGACGCGTTCACCCCGGAGATCGCGTCGCGGACGGACGTGGTGTGGCTGGACAAACCGTTCGTCCAGGAAGGACGACCCCGGCGTCCGCCCTCCCTGCACGTGGCGCCGATCGGGGTGGGCGGCCTGCTGCGCGGCACGCTGTTCGACCGGCGCACCGCGATCCTGACGTCGGCGACGCTCACGCTGGGCGGGTCGTTCGATCCGCTGGCCCGGCAGTGGGGTCTGCCGCCCCTCGGCGGGAACACGACGGAGGACGCGGCGCGGCCCGAGACGGACGACGCCGCCGCTCCGGCCGCTCACACGTCGGACGGCGACGCCGCGAGGACGAAGGACGGCGACAAGATCTCCTGGTCGGCCCTGGACGCGGGTTCGCCGTTCGACCACGCCAAGGCGGGGATCCTCTACGTGGCGCGCCACCTGCCCCAGCCGGGGCGCGACGGGCTCACCGACGCCTATCTGACGGAGATCACCGAGCTGATCGAGGCGGCGGGCGGGCGGACGCTCGGGCTGTTCTCGTCCATGCGGGCGGCGCGGCAGGCCGCCGACGAGCTGAAGGACCACCTGTCGCACCCGCTGCTGTGCCAGGGCGACGACTCCACGTCCCTGCTGGTCAAGCGGTTCGCCGAGGACGAGCGCACGTGCCTGTTCGGCACGCTGTCGCTGTGGCAGGGCGTGGACGTCCCCGGCCCCTCCCTGCAGCTGGTGATCATGGATCGGATCCCGTTCCCGCGGCCGGACGATCCGGTGGCCTCGGCCCGGCAGCGGGCGGTCGCGGCGCGGGGCGGCAACGGGTTCATGGCGGTGGCCGCCACTCATGCGGCGCTGCTGCTCGCTCAGGGCGCGGGGCGCCTGCTGCGTTCGGCGAGCGACCGCGGCGTGGTGGCGATCCTCGACCCCCGTTTCGCGACGGCCCGTTACGGGTCCTTCCTGAGGGCGTCGCTGCCTCCGTTCTGGCCCACGACCGACCCGGACGTCGTCCGCAACGCGCTGCGACGTCTGGACGCGGCCGCGTCCGCCGACGCACAGTGACGGCCGACGGCCCGTACGCGGCCGTCGTCTGCCGGCACCGGTTCCCGCCAGGCCCGTGGCGCAGGACGAGGAGCAATGGCAGGTCCTGGACCGCCCTGGGCAGCGAACGCTTCGTCCCCTGTGAGCACGCGGGCGTCTCCCTGGACGGCACGCCCCGCGGATGCGGCATGCCTGGTCCTGTTGTACCGGTCGAAGCGCTCTGGTAGGAATGGACGCTGTGTCCAGACCTGAAATGGACGTTGCGCCCAAACTGCCGTCGAGGGGCGTGCCCGCGGGGGCGTCCGGGGCGCCGCGCGACGCCACCGGGACGGCCAAGGCGCTCGTCAAAGGACTGGCCCTGGTGGACCTGATCGCGGCCGACGGTCCGCTGCGGCTGACCGACCTGGTGGCGGCGACGGGGGTGCCCCGCGGCACCGTGGTGCGGCTGCTCGAGGTTCTGGTGGCGCACGGGGTGCTGCGCACCGACGCGTCCGGCCGCTACGACCTCGGCCCGCAGCTCGCGGTGTGGGGACAGGGCTTCCTCGGCCGGCTGGACGTGCGCGCCCAGGCCGAGGACCTCATGCGCGCGCTGACCGAGCAGACCCGGGAGACCTGCTTCCTGGGCGTGCGCCGCGGCTCGCAGGTGCTCTACATCGCCAAGACCGACAGCCCGCAGGCGGTGCGTCCGGCGGCCGTGGAGGGCAGCGTGAACCCGCTGCACTGCACCGCCATCGGCAAGGTTCTGCTCGCGCACTCCGCGCAGGACGTGGTCCGCGACCTGCTGGCCGGGCCGCTGGAGCGCCGCACCCCGAACACGATCACCGATCCGCGGGCGCTGGCCGCCGAGCTGGCGGCGGTGCGGGAACGCGGCTACGCGACCGACGAGATCGAGAACGAGGACGGGGTGCGGTGCGTGGCCGTCCCCGTCCGCGACCACGGCGGACAGGTCGTGGCGGCGCTGTCGGTGTCGGCGCCGGCCTACCGGTTCCCGCGCGAGGAGACGCCCGACGTGGCGCGGCGGCTGCTGGCCGCCGCGCAAACCCTCTCGGCCCGGTTGGGGTACCGGGCTCCGCGGCACGCACACGAGGAGGCCCCGTCCGGGAGCGGCACTGGTGCGGCGGCGCCCGAAGCAACAAGCGGGACGTGATGAACGGCCGCGCCGATGAACAGCCGGAGCGGGGTACGTGAGATGCAGCTGCCGCCGCCTCCCCCGATCAGATCCGCGGCGTGGTGATCCTCGCCGCGTCCGCCCAGTTCGTTCCGAGGCCCACAGGAGACCGCCATTTCCCCTCATCCCACCCCTTCCGACCAGGGAGTCCGGCGTGTCGTCGGGCTCGGCGAGTCGCTGCTGCGCCTGTCGCCGCCCGGCCACCAGCGCCTGGAACAGGCGTCCGACCTGGCCGTGCACGTCGGCGGCGCGGAGCTGAACACGCTGATCGCCGCCGCGGCGCTCGGCGTCCCGGCGGTCTGGGCGACCCGGCTGGCCGACAACCCGCTGGGCCGCCGGATCGCCGCGCACGCCGCCGCGCACGGGGTGCGCGCCGAGGTCGACTGGGACCCGTCCGCCCGCGCCCCGCTGTACTTCGTCGAGCACGGCGTGCCGCCGCGCCCCTCCGAGGTGCTGTACGACCGGTCCGGCACGGCGATGACCCGGCTGACGCCCGACGCCTTCGCCTGGAAGGACCTGGTGGCGGACGCCGGGGCGGCGCTGAGCACAGGCATCACGTGCGCGCTGGGCGAGGGGCCGGCGGCCGCGGTGACGGCCTTCTTCTGCGCCGCGCGCGAGGCGGGCGCGGTAACGGTGTTCGACGTCAACCACCGGGTGCGGCTGTGGTCGTGGGAGGAGGCCGTCCCGGTGCTGCGCGGAGTGCTCGGGCACGTCGACCTGCTGCTGGCCGGCCGCCAGGACCTGCTGCGCCTGCTGCCCGACGCCGACCCCGAGGCCGACCAGGTGGCGCTGGCGCGCCGCGCGATCGAGACCTACGGGCACCGGATGGTGGTGCTGCGGGAGACGTCCCAGCTTCCCGGACGCCGCGTCCGCACCGCCGTCACCGCCGTGACCGCGGACGAGGTGTGCGCCGGCCCCGCCTACGAGGCCGACGTGGTGGACGCCTTCGGCGCGGGCGACGCCGCCCTCGGGGTGCTGCTGGCGTCCCGGCTGGCGGGCGACGACCTGGCCACGACCGTCGACAAGGCCGCCTGGGCGGGCGCGTTCCAGCACACCCTGCCCGGCGACGTCTGCCTGGTCCGTCCGGCGGACCTGACGCGCCGGGGCGCCCCCGCCCGGAGGATCCTGCGATGATCGACGCGATCCGCGCCGCCGGAGCGGTGGCGATCCTGCGTCTGACCGACCACCGGCGCGCCGTGGCGGTCGGCACGGCCCTGTACGAGGCGGGCCTGCGCGCCATGGAGGTCACCTTCGACCATCCCGACGCCCCGGGCACGCTGCGCGCCCTGCGGGCCGAGCTGCCCGGCGACGCGCTGCTGGGCGCCGGGACGATCCGCACGCCGCGGCAGGTGGAGCGGGCGGCGGAGTGCGGGGCCCGCTACTGCGTCAGCCCGCACACCGACCCGGCGCTGATCAGAGCGGTGCTGGACGCGGGCCTGGAGCCGCTGCCCGGCGCCGGGACGGCGACCGAGGTCGCGACGGCGCTGGACGCGGGGGCGCGCCTGGTGAAGCTGTTCCCGGCCGGGCCGCTGGGCGTGCCGTACATGCGGGCGCTGCTCGGCCCGTTCCGCGGGACGGCGTTCGTCCCGACCGGCGGCATCGGCCACGAGGATGCGGGCGACTGGCTGCGGGCCGGGGCGGCCGCGGTCGGGCTCGGCTCCGACCTGGTGCCGTCGGCACCGGACGACATCTCCCGGATCGCGGCGCGGGCGACGCGGGTGGCGGAGCAGGTCGCGTCCGTCCGGCAGGCGACGACGTGATGGTCGCCGACGCGCACGTCCCAAGCCTGCGGCTGCGCTCACCATCGGCGTGCGATGCCGCGCCGCGCATCCGGGCGCGGGGCGGCACGCGGGTCAGCGCGGGCCCCTCTTGCGGCGGGTCTCCAGGAACTCGCCGATGCGACCCACCGCCTCCTCCAGGTCGTCGGCGTACTGGAGCGTGACAACGCGGAAGTGGTCGGGGGCGGGCCAGTTGAACCCGGTGCCCTGCACGATGAGGATCTTCTGCTGCTCCAGCAGGTCGAGGGCGAAGCGCACGTCGTCCTCGATCGGATAGACGTCCGGGTCGAGGCGGGGGAACACGTACACCGCGCCCTGCGGCCGGACGCAGCTCACCCCGGGCAGGTCGTTGAGCAGCTTCCAGGCGCGGTCGCGCTGCTCGCCCAGCCGCCCGGTCGGCAGCACCAGGTCGTCGATGCTCTGGTAGCCGCCGAGCGCGGCCTGGATGGCGTGCTGGGCGGGGACGTTCGGGCACAGCCGCATGTTGGCCAGGATGTCCAGTCCCTCGATGTAGGACTCGGCGTGCCGCTTGGGGCCCGACAGCACCACCCACCCGGACCGGAAGCCGGCGACCCGGTAGTTCTTGGACAGGCCGCTGAACGTCAGGCACAGCAGGTCGGGCGCGAGCGAGGCGATCGAGATGTGCCGGGCGCCGTCGTAGAGGATCCGGTCGTAGATCTCGTCCGCGAAGATGATCAGGTTGTGCCGGCGGGCGATCTCGACCAGGCGCTCCAGCACCTCGCGGGAGTAGACGGCGCCGGTCGGGTTGTTCGGATTGATGATCACCAGGGCCCGGGTCCGGTCGGTGATCTTGGATTCGATGTCGTCGGGGTCGGGGTTCCACCCCGCCGCCTCGTCGCAGGCGTAGTGGACGGGGGTGCCGCCGCACAGCGACACCGCCGCCGTCCACAGCGGGTAGTCGGGCGACGGGATGAGCACCTGGTCGCCGTTGTCCAGCAGCGCCTGCAGGGTCATCACGATCAGCTCGGACACGCCGTTGCCCAGGTAGACGTCCTCGACGTCCAGCCCCTGGATGCCGTGCTGCTCCTCGTAGCGCTGCACGATGGCGCGGCGGGCGGACAGGATGCCCTTGGAGTCGCTGTACCCGTGCGCCTCGGGCAGGTTGCGGATCATGTCCTGCAGCAGCTCGGGCGGCGCCTCGAAGCCGAACGGCGCGGGGTTGCCGATGTGCAGCTTGAGCACGCGGTGCCCTTGGGCCTCCAGCTCCTTGGCGCGCTTGAGCACCGGCCCCCGAATGTCGTAGCAGACGTTGGCGAGCTTCCCCGACTGGTTGACCTGCATGGACACACTGTAGCGACGGCCGGTCCCCGCCCCGCCGCCCGGGCGCGCCGATCACTCGGCCGCCGCGTCCCGGACGGCGCGGCGGGCCGCGCGGCGCGCCGGCGGCAG
>NZ_BCQU01000007.1:0-114452 GCF_001552235.1 Actinomadura rubrobrunea NBRC 15275
GGCGGGTCGGCGGGTGCGGCCGTCCGCGCCCCCGGGCGGAGCCGCCGGCCAGGTCGTACAGCGCGGTGAGGAAGGCCGCCAGCACGAACCCGACGACGACGAACAGGCCGTGCCGGAAGGCGGCCGCCCAGTCGCCGTGCGTGCGCGCGACCGCGGCGAAGAAGACGGCGCCGGTGGCGGCGATGCCGACGGCGGCGCCGAACCGCTGCCCGGTCTGCAGCACCCCGGCCGCGCTGCCGCCGCCCGTGTGCGGCACCTCCGCCAAGGTGATCGTCTGGTTGGGCGCGATGACCAGGCCGCTGCCCGCGCCCGCCACCAGGAGCGGGACGGCGGTGAACCACGCCACGTCGGGTCCGGGCCGCAGTTCCACCGCGGCCAGCACCGCGCCCAGCCCGGCGGCGACCACGGCCAGTCCCGCCGCGACCAGGGCCCGGCCGTACCGCGCCACGACACGCCCGCCGACGGCGGCGGCCACGGCCGAGCCCAGCGCGAACGGGGTCATCGCCGCGCCCGCCGCCAGCGCGCTGTACCCGAGCCCGATCTGCAGGTAGAGGGTGTAGGTGAAGAACACGGCGGTGAACCCGGCGAAGTAGAGCACGGCGACGGCCGTGCCCAGCGCGTAGGAGCGGCGGCGGAACAGCGCCATGTCCATGATCGGCGACGGGTGCCGCCGCTCCCACAGCGCGAACACGGCGATCAGGGCCAGTCCGGCCGGCAGCAGCAGCCAGGGGCCGGCCCCGTGCCACTGCCGCTCCTGGACGAACGGCAGCATCACGCACACGACGCCGACGCCGAGCAGCAGCACGCCGACCGGGTCGAGCGGGCGCCGCTCCCCGAACCGCGGCGGGGGCAGCAGCCGCCGCGCCAGCGGCAGCGCCGCCAGGCCGACGGGGACGTTGACGTAGAACACCCAGCGCCAGCCGTCCTCGGCCCCGGCCAGGGCGATCAGCACGCCGCCGAGCAGCGGCCCGACGGCGGTGGCGATGCCGATGACGGCGCCGAGCGCGCCGAACGCCCGCCCGCGTTCCGCGCCGACGAACAGCTGCTGGATCAGCCCGGCGGTCTGCGGCTGCAGCACGCCCGCCGCGGCGCCCTGCACCAGACGGGCAGCGACCAGCCATCCGACGGTCGGGGCGACCCCGGCCACGGCGCTGGACGCGGTGAACAGCGCCAGCCCGGCCATGAACACCGCGCGGCGGCTGCGCGCGTCGCCGAGCCGTCCGGCCGACACCAGCACCAGGCCGAACGTCAGCGCGTAGCCCGACACGATCCACTGCAGGCCCGACTCGGAGGCGTGCAGCCCGGTCCGGATGGACGGCAGCGCCACGTTGACGATGCTGACGTCCAGCAGGGTCATGAAGGCGGCGACCAGGCACACCGCCAGGGCCTGCCAGCGCCGCCGGGCGCACCGCACCGCCGTGGGCTGGGACGTCGGCTCGGTGCGCACGGAGCGGATCCTGTCCGGACGTGTCACGGTTCAAACCCCTGGTCCGGGTGCGCCGCGCACCGGACGGATGTGCCAATCTGGACACGTGACCGATGTCCCGCCGACCCCCGCGCCGACCGCCGGGGCTCCGCACGACGAGGAACCGCAGTGCTCGGCCAAGGGCTGCCGGGCCGCCGCCGTATGGGCGCTGCGCTGGAACAACCCCAAGATCCACACCCCCGAGCGGCGCAAAATCTGGCTGGCGTGCGACGCGCACCGCGAGCACCTGTCGGCGTTCTTGGACCGCCGCGGGTTCCTGCGCGACGTCGTCCCCCTCTCCGAGCTGGACGAGCCGGCCTAGGCCGGGCCCGGGCTCAGGCGACGCCGGTCGGCGGCTGCGCCGCGTCCGGCGCGCCGTCCTCCTGCTTCCAGCCCTCGGCCATCTCGGTGATGCGGGCCGCGGCGTCCCGGGCGGACGCGCCCCGGCCCACGGCCAGGCCGAGCAGGAACGCCGTGAGCGGGGCGCCGGGCCGGGCCACGCCGTGCGCGACGTCGCGCGCCAGGTCCAGCACCAGTCTTCGGTCGACCTCGCCGGGGTCCAGGCCGAGCTCCTGGCAGACGGCCTTGATCCATTCCTCCAGCATCGTCACTCCTCCCCGTCGGTCAGCAGGCGCCGGGCGCGCGCCAGCGCGTCAGGGGTGTCGCAGTCGTACCACGGGGGCCGCCTCCCCGCCGCGTCGGGTCCGGTGAGGAAGACCCGGACGGGCTCCAGCGGGCCCAGCAGCCCGCGCAGCGAGGCGCCCCGGTAGTCGGCCAGCGCCGCGCTCAGGCGGGCGGCCCGCCAGCATCCCAGGAGCCATTGTTCCCGGCCCTCGTCGTCGACCATCACCGCCCCTCCCCCCTCGGCGTCGCGCGCGGCGTTCAGCAGGGCGGCGACGTGCCGGGGCCGCAGGAACGGCAGATCGGCGGCCAGCAGCGCCACCCAGGGCGCGCGCACTTCGGCCAGCCCCGCGCGCAGGGCCGGGACGGGGCCGGCGCCGGGCGGGTCCTCGCGCACGGCGATCGCGTGCGGGAGCTCCGCGCGCGGCGGGCCGACGACGATGAGGCGTCCCGCGTCCCGCACGGCGTCGGCGACGCGGGCGGCCAGGCTCCTGCCTGCGACGGGCAGGCCGGGCTTGTCGGCGCCGGCCATCCGGCGGGCGCGGCCGCCCGCCAGCACCACCGCGTCGAACGCCTCGTCCAAGGCCCGCTCCGCGTGCGACGTCCTCACCCGCCGTTCTCACACGCCGTTTTCACCCGCCGATCGCCGACATGGGGCGGGCCGGCTGCAGGAAACTGGGGTCGTCGATGCCGTGCCCGGCGCGCTTGGTGCGCACCGCGGCCCGCCACCGCTCGGCCAGCTCCTCGTCGGACGCGCCGCCGCGCAGGGCGGTGCGCAGGTCGGACTCCTCGGTGGCGAACAGGCAGTTGCGGACCTGCCCGTCGGCGGTGAGCCGGACCCGGTCGCAGGCCCCGCAGAACGGCCGGGTCACCGAGGCGATCACCCCGACGGCGGCCGGGCCGCCGTCGACGAGGAACGTCTCGGCCGGGGCGCTGCCGCGCGCCGCCGGGTCCTCGGGGGTGAGGGTGAACTCCTCCCCCAGCCTGGCCAGGATCTCGTCCGCGGTGACCATGCCCTCGCGGGTCCAGCCGTGCTGGGCGTCCAGCGGCATCTGCTCGATGAAGCGCAGCCGGTACCCGCGTTCGAGGCAGTAGCGCAGCAGCGGCACCGCCTCGTGGTCGTTGACGCCGCGCATCAGCACCGCGTTCACCTTGACCGGCGCCAGGCCCGCGTCGGCCGCGGCCGCCAGGCCCTTCAGCACGTCGTCGAGCCGGTCGCGGTGCGCCAGCCGCCGGAACACCGCGCGGTCGAGGGTGTCCAGGGACACGTTGACGCGGTCCAGGCCCGCCTCGGCGAGCGGGACGGCCAGCCGGTCCAGCCCGATCCCGTTGGTGGTGATCGAGATCTGCGGGCGGGGCCGCAGCTCCGCGGTCCGCCGCACGATGTCGACCAGGCCGCGCCGCAGCAGCGGCTCGCCGCCGGTGTAGCGGACCTCGGTGACGCCGAGCCGTTCGACGGCCACCCGCACGAGCCGCACCACCTCGTCGTCGGTGAGCACCTCAGGCTTGGGCAGCCACTCCAGGCCCTCGGGAGGCATGCAGTAAGAGCACCGCAGGTTGCACCGGTCCGTCAGGGAGACCCGCAGATCGGTGGCGGTACGACCGAAGGTGTCGACCAGCACGGTGGCCCTTCCGCTCCCGCGGCGGCCCCGATTCCGGCGGGCCGCCTGATTTGCCGTAACAACCAGCCTATTGCGGTGGTTGACGATCCGCTCATCGCACGAGACGGTAACGGAGCGGTCGTCCGGGAAACGGCCGTCGCGAAGGATCGTCGAAGCGGCGCGGAGGTGCGGCGATGGCGGTGGCACGGCGATGGGAGTTCGCGGGGGCGCGCGGAGCGATCACCGCGCGGACCTGGCCCAATCCGGATCCGCGCTATGTCGCGGTGCTGGTGCACGGGTACGGCGAGCACCTCGGCCGATACGACCACGTCGCCGACGCGCTGGTCCGGCACGGCGCCGTGGTGTGCGGGCCCGACCACGCCGGTCACGGCCTGTCCGCGGGCGAGCGCGTCCTGATCCACGACGTCGCCGACCTGGTGGCGGACGTGCACACGGTCGCGGCGGCGGCCCGCGAGGACCACCCCGGCCTGCCCGCGGTGATGATCGGGCATTCGATGGGCGGGCTGATCGCCACCCGGTACGCGCAGCTGCACGGCGCGGAGCTGGCCGCGCTGGTGCTGTCGGGGCCGGTGCTGGGCCGCTGGGACGCGCTGTCGCGGCTGCTGGCCCTCGACGAGATCCCGGACGTGCCGATCGACCCGGACACCCTGTCGCGCGACCCGGACGTCGGGAAGGCGTACGCGGAGGACCCGCTGGTCTGGCACGGCCCGTTCAAGCGGCCGACGCTGGAGGCGCTGGACGCGGCGATCCGCGCGGCGTCGGCGCACGGATCGCTGGGCGCGCTGCCCACGCTGTGGGTCCACGGCGAGGACGACCGGCTGGTGCCCCTGGACGGCACCCGCACCGGCATCGAGGCCGTCCGCGGCTCCGACCTGACCGAGCGGATCTATCCCGCGGCCCGGCACGAGGTGTTCAACGAGACCAACCGCGACGAGGTCCTCGCCGACGTCACCGCGTTCATCGACCGCGTTCTCGCCGGGTCCGCCTCACCGCCGGCGTAGCCGGCAGCGTCGTCGGCCTCCGATGCGCGGCGGTCGCGGTCGGCGGCGGCCCGCTCGGCACGGGCCGCCGCCTCCTCCCCCTGGTCACCCGCTCCCCCGCCGCGGGTTCCCGTCTTCAGCCCTTGACGCAGATCAACTGCCGCAGGTGCGCCACCACCTGCACCAGGTCGGACTGCGCCTCGATCACCGACTCCAGGTCCTTGTAGGCGCCGGGGATCTCGTCCAGGACGCCGCCGTCCTTGCGGCACTCCACGCCCCGGGTCTGCTCCACCAGGTCGTCGACGGTGAACGTCCTGCGGGCCTGGTTGCGGCTCATCCTGCGCCCCGCGCCGTGCGAGGCGGAGTTGTAGGCGTCCGGGTTGCCCAGGCCGCGCACGATGTAGGTGCCGGTGGCCATCGAGCCGGGGATGATGCCCAGGTCGCCCGCGCCCGCGCGGATCGCGCCCTTGCGGGTGACGAGCAGCTCCATCCCGTCGTAGACCTCCTCGGCCACGTAGTTGTGGTGGCAGGAGATGACCTCGCCCCACTGGCAGCGCTTCTCCCCGAACTGGCGGGTCATCACGTTCTGCGCCAGGGCGAGCATGACGGCGCGGTTGCGGCGCGCGTACTCCTGCGCCCAGAACAGGTCGCGGCGGTACGCCTCCATCGCGGGGGTGCCGGTGAGGAACACCGCCAGGTCCGGGTCGGGCAGGTCCTGGTTGTGCGGCAGCCTGCGGGCGGTCTCGATGTGGTGCTCGGCCAGTTCCTTGCCGATGTTGCGGGAACCGGAGTGCAGCACGATCCACACCGCGCCGTCGTCGTCCGCGCACACCTCCAGGAAGTGGTTGCCCGACCCCAGGGTGCCCATCTGCTCGCGGGCCCGGCCGAAGCGCCCGCGCACCTTCGGGTGCAGGTCCTCGAAGCCCTTCCAGAAGTGGTGCCAGCCGCGCTCCTTGAGCCCGGGCAGCGCCGACGGGTCCACCGGCGTCTTGTGCCCGTGGCGGCCCACCGGGATCGCCTTCTCCAGGCGCGAGCGCAGCCGGCCGAGGTCGTCGGGCAGGTCCTCGACCGTCAGCGACGACTTCACCGCGGTCATGCCGCAGCCGATGTCGACGCCGACTGCGGCCGGGGACACCGCGTCGCGCATCGCGATGACCGAGCCGACGGTGGCGCCCTTGCCGTAGTGGACGTCGGGCATGACCGCCACGCCCTCCACCCACGGCAGCTCGGCCACGTTCCGCAGCTGGTCGAGCGCCACGGATTCGACGGTGGCCGGGTCCGTCCACATCCGGATCGGAACGCGGCCGCCTTCGAGCGTACGGTACGGCATCACCTGCTCCTCTCCGTGATCGACGGCAGCCGGACCGCAACTATGACGCCAGACCGCGGCCCGCCGGTTCAAACGGTTTTCTCCGGATCGTCCCTGGGGTCGCGCCGGCGCCCGCGGGCCGTCACCGGCCCGGGACGCGGCGTCCTTCGCCGACCCGCCGCGTCGCGCCCAGCCCGTCCAGATGCTCCAGCAGGGCGACGGCCGTGCGGCGGTCCGTGCCGAGGGCCCGCGCCGCCTGGCCGACGCTGAACGGCTGGGGCAGCCCGCCGAGGATCCGCAGCGCCTCCCGGTCGGCTCCGGACGGCAGGACGACGCCGTCGCCGAGCCGCAGGACGGCGCCCGCGCGTTCGGCGGCGTCGAGCACCTCGGGGGTGAGTCCCAGCTCGGCCAACCGCGCCGCGTCGGGCGCGCGGAACGGCGCGTCCGCCAGCTCTTCGCGCAACCGGCCCGCCGCGATGACGACCTGCGGCGGCGGGCCCTGCTCCGGGCCGTACACCCGGCCGCCCGCCAGCCGCAGCGGGGGCCGCGCCAAGGCCTCGACCAGCCGGCGCGCGGGCAGGCCGAGCCGCAGCCGCGCCCGCTCCAGCGGCAGGCCCGGGGCCAGCGGGCGGATCGCGGCGCGTTCGGCGGCCAGCCGGACGAGGCGCCGGCGCAGGGCCTCCCAGTGGTCGGGGTCGACGAGCCACTCGCCGATCCGCACCGCGCCCGGAGGCGCCGCGCAGCCCATCCCCGCCAGTTCCGCGCGGTGCAGCACGCCGTGGCGGCGCAGCACGACCTCGCCGCCGGGGCGGTCCGGCCAGGACGCCAGCTCCCGGGCGCGGGCGGCGGTGTCGTCGCGCCGCACCAGCACCGGGGGGCGCACGTCGAGCACGCTGACCCGGGCGACGGCGCGGCGGGCGGGATCGCGCAGCACGGCCGCGTCGCCGACGTGCAGGGGCAGCCGCGTGTTGAGGGTCAGGCGGGCGGTGTCGGGGCCGAGCGGCCGCAGCGCCACCGGCACGGCCGCCGCGCCGATGTGCAGGGTCATGCGCCGCGCCAGCCGCCCGGACGCCTCGCCGAACCCGGTGCGCACGTCGACGCATGCGGTGGCCGTCCACCCGTCCGGGGTGACCAGGGCCATGCCCGGCGCCACCCGCCCCGGTGCGACGCCGTCCAGCCGCACCGCCACGCGCGCCGCGCCGACGGCGGCCTCGCACGGCCCCTCGCCCGCCTCGACGGACCGCACCCGCACGCGCCGCCCGGCGGGCATGAGCAGCAGCTCGTCGCGCACACGGATCGTCCCGGCGGCCAGCGTGCCGTGGACCACCGCGCCGCCCGCGCCCGGTTCGACGCGGTCGGCCCACAGCCGGACGGGAGCGTCCGGGTCGGGCACGGGCAGCCGTCCGGCCAGGCGGTCCAGCGCCGCGGTGAGCTCCGGGAGGCCGGCGCCGGTGACGGCGCTGACGGCGACGGACTCGGCGCCCCGCAGGCCGGTGCGGGCGAGCCGCTCGCGCGCCTGGCGCAGCGCCAGCCTGGGATCGGCGCGGTCGGAGCGGGTCACCACCAGCACGCCGTTGCGCACGCCGAGGGCGTCGATGGCGGCGAGGTGCTCCTCCGACTGCGGCATCCACCCCTCGTCGGCCGCCACCGCCAGCACCACGGCGGGGACGGGGCCCGCGCCCGCCAGCATGGTCGGGACGGCGCGTTCATGGCCGGGGACGTCCACGAACGCCAGCCGCTCGCCCGACGGCAGCGTCGCCAGGGCGACCTCCAGTCCGAGGGACGGGGCGCCGGGGCGGGAGCCCTCGGGGTCGGCGTCTCCCGGTTCGTCCCGCCCCGCGGGCCCGACGCCGGCGAGCGCGCGCACGAGCGTGGACTTGCCGTGGCCCACGTGCCCGGCGGTTGCGACGACCTGCATCAGCTCCCTTTCCGGGAACCGGGCGCCGCGGCGCGCCGCCCGAGGACGGAATGGGCGCGCGGAAGGCGTCCGCCGAGAAGACTGTCACGAAGCACGCGGATACGAGGGACATATGGCCGGGAGTCCACGTCAAGCAACCCTAGGGACGCCGGGGGCCGCGGCGAAAGCCGATTCGGCCCACAGTATGAGATCACAATTTCCGTTCCGGATGGGCGATCCCAGATGGCGCACCGCGGGGCGGGCGCCGCAGAAGGGGCGGTCGACGCCGCTTCCGGGAACGGACGCCCGGAAATCCACGGAACGGCGATAAGGGCGCGAACCGCCCCGAACAATGGCGGACCAGAACGGCGCGAGGAACACCGCGCCGGGAAAGGTCCGAAAAACCGCCCGTCAACGAGTCCGGGCGCGCTACGGTATGGGCCCGGTCATGCTCCGGGTCCGGCGCAGCCCTGTTCGGCCGAGTGGGCGAGGATGTCGTCGACCATGCGGTTGACCAGTTCGGCGAGCTGCCGCCGCTCCTCCTCCGACCACGAGGCGAGCGCCTCGTGCATCCAGCGGCGCCGTGCCGCGCGGATGCACTCGACCGCGTGGCGTCCTTCGTCGCGCAGCCGCACGCGCTGCGCGCGGCGGTCGCGGGCGTCGGGCACCCGGTCCACGTAGCCGACCTTCTCCAGGCGCTGCACCAGGCGGGTGATGTGCGGCGCCTCGACGTTGAGGCGGGCGGCCAGCTCGCTGGGGCGCAGCGGCTCGGCGCTGTCGTCCAGCAGCCGCAGCAGCGGCACGGCCGCGCGGTCCACGGGGACGCCCGCGGCCGCGACCGTCCGGTCGTGCTGCCGGTGCCGCGTGAGCAGGTGCGCCACCCGGGTCAGCGCCCGCTCGATCTCCACGATGTCGGCTGGCACGCCGGGCGGCGCGTCGGGCCGCGTCCCGGCGGGCGCCGCGTCGGCGGACGCGGCGGAGGCGGGGCCGGCTTGCTGCGGGGGAGGCATGTGAAACACCTTACAAGGCGGTTACTTGATTTCCGCAGCTAAGTAACATCGCCGCGTCCGGACGCGTTGCGGCCGGTCGGTGAAACGCCGCCGCGGGACTTGACGAACACCGCCGCGGGAATGCCCTATAGGGGTGCGCCCCGAAACGCGAACTGGGGCGGGGGACCCGACCGGAGGACCACATGGGCGCCTACGCGGCAGCGTACGAACGCAGCATCTCCGACCCGACCCGGTTCTGGGGCCTGGCGGCGCGCGACATCCGCTGGCTGGTCCCCCCGGACCGGGTCCTCGACGACGGGGCTCCCCCGTTCTACCGCTGGTTCACCGGCGGCGAGCTCAACACCTGCGACAACGCCCTGGACCGGCACGTGGACGAGGGCCGCGGCGACCAGCCCGCCCTCATCTACGACAGCCCGGTCACCGGCACCGTGCGCACCTACACCTACCGGGAGCTGACCGATCTGGTCGCGCGGTTCGCCGGGGCGCTGCGCGCGCAGGGCGTCGACGTCGGCGACCGCGTGGTGATCTACCTGCCGATGATCCCGGAGGCGGTGATCGCCATGCTGGCGTGCGCCCGCATCGGCGCGGTGCACTCGGTGGTGTTCGGCGGGTTCGCCGCGCGCGAGCTGGCCGCGCGCATCGACCACGCCCGGCCCAAGGCGGTGGTGTCCGCGTCCTGCGGCATCGAGGGCGCCCGCCTGGTGCCGTACAAGCCGCTGCTGGACGAGGCCTTGGAGCTGGCCTCGCACAAGGTGGAGCGCTGCGTGATCCGGCAGCGCCCGCAGCTGCACGCCGACCTGGTGCGGCCGCGCGACGTGGAGTGGGACGAGGCCGTCGCGCGGGCCGAGCCCGCCGACTGCGTGCCGGTGGCCGCCACCGACCCGCTGTACATCCTCTACACCTCCGGCACGACGGGCCGGCCCAAGGGCGTGGTGCGCGACAACGGCGGGCACGCGGTCGCGCTGCGCTGGTCGATGGAGAACATCTACGGGGTCGGGCCCGGCGACGTGTTCTGGGCCGCCTCGGACGTCGGCTGGGTCGTCGGGCACTCCTACATCGTGTACGGGCCGCTGCTGACCGGATGCACCACCGTGCTGTACGAGGGCAAGCCGGTCGGCACGCCGGACGCGGGCGCGTTCTGGCGGGTGGCGTCGCAGCACCGGGTGAAGGTGCTGTTCGCCGCGCCCACCGCGATCCGCGCCGTCAAGAAGGAGGACCCGAACGGCGCCCTGCTGTCCTCCTACGACCTGTCCGGCCTGGACGCGCTGTTCCTGGCCGGCGAACGGCTCGACCCCGACACCTACCAGTGGGCGGCCGACAGGCTGGGCCGTCCCGTCATCGACCACTGGTGGCAGACCGAGTCCGGCTGGCCGATGGCGGCGAACCCGCGCGGCCTGGAGCCTCTGCCGGTCAAGCCGGGGTCCCCGTCGGTGCCCGTCCCCGGGTACGACGTGCGGGTGCTGACGCCCGACGGCGCCCCGGCCCCGCCCGGCGTGGACGGCGACATCGTGGTGCGGCTGCCGCTGCCGCCCGGCGCGCTGACGACGCTGTGGCAGGACGACGAGCGCTTCGTCGAGTCGTACCTGACCCGCCACCCGGGGTACTACCTCACCGGCGACGGCGGCCACATCGACGAGGACGGCTACCTGTGGGTGATGGGCCGCACCGACGACGTCGTCAACGTGGCCGGGCACCGGCTGTCCACCGGCGCGATGGAGGAGGTGATCGCCGCGCATCCGGCGGTGGCCGAGTGCGCGGTCATCGGCGTGCGCGACCCGCTGAAGGGCCAGGTGCCGCGCGCGCTGGTGGTGCTCAAGAGCGACGCGGACGCCGACGGCGCGGTGCTGCGCGACCAGGTGGTCCGGATGGTGCGCGAGCAGATCGGGCCGGTCGCGGCGCTCAAGGACGTCGCGGTGGTGCGGGCGCTGCCCAAGACCCGGTCCGGCAAGATCCTGCGCGGCGCGATGCGCGACATCGCCGACGGACGCGAGGCCCCGGTGCCCGCGACGATCGAGGATCCGGCGGTGCTGGACGAGCTGCGCCCCGTCCTGCGCCCGCGGCCCGCGTCTTAGGGGGACCGCGCGCCCGCCCGACTGCCGTCGCGGTGCCGGGCTCAGCGGACGACGAGCGTGTGCGGGCCGCGGTCGACGAGTTCGCCGATGACGACCGCGCCGGGGATCTCCCCGGCGACCAGCAGGCCGCCGGAGGTCTGCGCGTCGGCCAGCAGCAGCCGCCGCTCCTCGGCGATGCGGCCGAAGTCGGTGTGCGGCGACACCCACGCCAGGTTGCGGCGGGTGCCGCCGGGCACGAAGCCGTCCCGCACGGATTCGCGCGCGCCGTCCAGGTACGGCACCGCCTTGGCGTCGATCACGGCGGTGACCCCGCTGGCGCGGGCGAGCTTGAACAGGTGGCCGAGCAGGCCGAAGCCGGTGACGTCGGTGGCGCAGCGCGCGCCCGCCGCCAGCGCCAGCCGCGCGGCGTCGGCGTTGAGCGTCGCCATCGACTCCACGGCGTGGGCGAACACCTCGCCGGTGGCGCGGTGCCGGGCGTTGAGCACGCCGGTGCCGAGCGGCTTGGTCAGCGACAGCGGCAGGCCGGGCTTGCCGTCGTCCAGCCGCAGCAGCCGGTCCGGGTCCGCGGTGCCGGTGACGGCCAGGCCGTACTTGGGTTCGGGGTCGTCGACGCTGTGCCCGCCGGCGATCGCGCAGCCGGCGCGGGCGGCCGTGTCGCGGCCGCCCCGCAGCACCTCCTGGGCCACCTCGGCCGGCAGCACGTCGCGCGGCCAGCCGAGCAGGTTGAGCGCCATGACCGGGCGGGCGCCCACGGCGTACACGTCCGACAGGGCGTTGGCCGCGGCGATCCGGCCCCAGTCGTAAGGGTCGTCCACGATCGGCGGCAGCACGTCCACGGTGGACACCACGGCCCGTTCGGCGTCGAGCCGCAGCACGGCCGCGTCGTCGCCGTCGTCGGCGCCGAGCAGCAGCGCGCCGTCGCCGGGGGCCGGCCCGGTCAGCCCGGAGATCAGCCCCTCCAGCTCGCCCGGCGGCAGCTTGCCCGCGCCGCCGCCGCCGTGGGCGTACTGGGTCAGGCGCAGATCAGCGGGGGAGGTCACAGCGGGGATTTAACAGACCCGCCGTCCAATGATCAAGAAACGGAGCGTACGGCTCTTGTCACCCCATGCCTCTCCAATGCCTCACCAGGCAGAAAACCGGGATGAGCTCGACGAATCCCCCAAAGATCGACCCCGAGGCGTCGGGGGGCGCCGCAGGGGCGCGGGGTCCCGACCGCGGACGTCGCGAAACCGCTCTCGCGCGGCGCGGTCTCGCACGGTACCGTCGCGGCATGGGGCGGATCACCGTGCGCAAACCGGTCCTGCGGCTGAGCACCGCGGGGGTGCGGGGGCGTCGCCCCGACACCCTCGCCGTCGAGGAGCCCCTGGAGATCCGCGTCGCCGGGCGGCCGCTCACCATCACCATGCGCACTCCCGGCGACGACTTCGACCTGGTCGCCGGATTCCTGGCCGCCGAGGGCGTCATCGGCCGCGCCGACGACCTGCGGGCGCTGCGCTACTGCGCGGACACCACCGAGCAGAACACCCTCGACGTGGTGCTGGCCGACCACGTGCCACCGCCCGACCCGGGCATGACCCGCGCGTTCGCCACGACCAGCGCCTGCGGGCTCTGCGGCAAGTCGAGCATCGAGGCGCTGCGCGCGGACCGTCCGTACGACGTCGCCGCCGACCCGGTCGAGGTGAGCCCCGCGGTGCTGGCGCGGCTGCCCGAGCGGCTGCGGCGGGCGCAGCGGGTGTTCGACCGGACCGGCGGGCTGCACGCGGCGGGGCTGTTCGACGCGGACGGCGAGCTGCTGGCCGTGCGGGAGGACGTGGGGCGGCACAACGCCGTCGACAAGGTCGTCGGCTGGGCGCTGCGCGCGGGCCTGCTGCCGCTGTCCGGCCGGATCCTCATGGTCAGCGGCCGGGCGTCGTTCGAGCTCACCCAGAAGGCGATGCAGGCGGGCGTCCCGGTGCTGGCGGCGGTGTCGGCGCCGTCGTCGCTGGCGGTGGAGCTGGCCGAGGACGCGGGCATGACGCTGGTGGGCTTCCTGCGCGGGGAGACGATGAACGTCTACGCGGGGGCGCACCGCGTCGTCACCTGATCCGGGGAAGTCGTCACCTGATCCGGGGAATCTGTCACCCGGACGCGAACCCGCGGCGCCCGATTTGTGTTCTCGACCTCAAGAACTCGTCCGCGGCCCCGCGGTTCACTTCTCTGGCCACCGGACGGTGGCTCCGGCTCGTGGGCGAGGAGAGGTCGATGACGGACGTGGACGAACGGCATCCCCCGATCAAGCCGCGCCGGGTGTCGTTCGACTGGTCGCGCACCCCGCTGCACTGGATCCCCGGGGATCCGGTGGCCACCCACATCATCAACTCCTTCCACATCGTCCTGCCCGAGGGCGAGAAGTGGTTCATCCAGTGCGTCAAGGACGCCCGCCCCTACATCAGGGACGAGCGGCTGCTGGAGGAGATCAAGGGGTTCATCGGCCAGGAGATGGTGCACGCCCGCTCCCACCAGGGCGTGCTGGACGGGCTGCTGGCGGCGCACGGCATCGACGTCACCCCCATCACCGACCAGGCCGCCCGGGGCAACGCCGAGCGGCCCGCGCGGATGGCCGCGCTGAAGAGGCGGTCGCCGCGGGCGTGGCGGCGGCGGCTGCGCTTCGAGCTGGCCGCGGTCGCCGCCATCGAGCACTACACCGCGGTGCTCGGCCAGTGGATCATGGACAACCGGCGGCTGGACGAGGACGGCGCCGACCCCACCATGCTGGACCTGCTGCGCTGGCACGGCGCCGAGGAGGTCGAGCACCGGTCGGTGGTGTTCGACGTGTACCGGGCGATGGGCGGCGGCTACGCGATGCGCGCCGCGGCCTGGGCGGTCTCGCTGTTCTTCCTGTACTGGGCGCTGATCGGCGGGGCGGTGTACCTGCTCAGGCAGGACCCGAACGTGCGCGGCCCGGTGACGCTGCCGCGCGTGTACCGCGCCTACCGCCGGTCGGTCCGCAAGGGGCACGTGCCCGGCATCTTCCGGCTGCTGATCGGGGAGGCGCCGGTCTACCTGCGGCCGTCGCACCACCCGTCCCGGATCTGCTCGACGCCGAAGGCCCTGGAGTACCTGAAGCGCTCGCCCGCCGCGCTGGCCGCGGGCTACGACCCGTACTGAACCGGCCGGCCGGCGACGCGCGGGGCGGCCTCGGCAAGGGGAATCGCCGTTCTCGGCGGTATGCCGTACATTCTCGCCTCGGCACCCGTTCCGCGCGCGGGAGCCGGGCCGAGAGGAGGCGTCCGCATGACGGTGAACGACATCCGCCGCGCCGCCGACCCCGCGCAGGCCTCCCCCGCGCGGCTCCGCCGGGAGCGGCGGCAGCGGGGGCAGGCCGGCTCCGGGGCGGCGCGGACCGCGCGAGGCGTGAGGAGGCGGCGCGTCCGCGGCGACGGCGTCCACCTCGCCGTGTACGAGCAGGGCGACCCGTCGCGTCCGACGGTGCTGCTGATGCACGGCTACCCTGACACCCACGCCGTGTGGGACGAGGTGGCCGAGCGCCTCGCCGACCGCTTCCACGTCGTCCGCTACGACGTGCGCGGCGCCGGCGCGTCGTCGCGGCCGTACGGCCGCAGGCGCTATGCGTTCGACTACCTGATGGCCGATCTGGAGGCCGTGCTGGACGCCGCGGCGCCGGAGAAGAAGGTGCACCTGGTGGGGCACGACTGGGGCTCCATCCAGGGCTGGGAGGCGGTGTGCACCCTCCCGCAGCGGTTCGCCACGTTCACCTCGATCTCCGGCCCGTGCCTGGACCACGTCGCGCACTGGATGCGCCGCAGGCTGCGCCGCCCCACGCCGCGCAACCTGCGGCAGGCCGCCGGGCAGGCGCTGCGGTCCTGGTACATCCCCGCGTTCCGGACGCCGCTGCTGCCGGAGCTGCTGTGGCGCGCCGGGATGGCGCGCCTGTTCGCCCGCGCCCTGGAGAAGGGCGAGGGCGTCGCGCCGCGTCCCGGGCACCCCGCCCGGACGCTGCCGCGCGACGCGTCCGTCGGCGTCAACCTGTACCGCGCCAACATGGGGCGCCTGCGCAGGCCGCGCGAGCGGCGCACGGACGTGCCGACACAGGTCGTCGTGCCGACCCGCGACCTGTTCGTGTCCCCTCACCTGGTGGGCGGCCTGGCCGGGCGGGCGCCCGACCTGGCGCTGCGGACGGTCCGCGCCGGGCACTGGGTGCCGCGCAGCCACCCGGACCTGATCGCCGAATGGATCGCCGAGCACATCGGCGCGGGATGAGGGCACGGCCGGTCGGCGGCATCCGCTTCCCGCGCCGACGCGGCAGGGTTTACCCGCGCGGGGTTTTCCGACGGCGCAGGACGTGCGACCTTGTCAACACGACATCAGGCCGATGCCCCCTCGGCAGGTGGGCCCAAGCGGCACCGGAGTGTGCGACATGCGAATCCGCGACATCCTGCGTAGGAAAGGCGACACGGTGACCACGGTGCGACCCGAGGCCCCCGTCCGAGACCTGCTGGCCACGCTGGCCCGGCACAACATCGGCGCGGCGGTGGTCTCGCCGGACGGCGCGACGATCGTCGGCATCGTGTCCGAGCGCGACGTGGTGCGCCGGCTGCACGAGCACGGCGCCGGGCTGCTCGACCGGCCCGTCGCCGACATCATGACCGCGGAGGTGCGCACCTGCACCCCCGACGCCGCCGTGGCCGAGCTGCGGCGCACCATGACCGAGCACCGCATCCGGCACCTGCCGGTGGTGCGCGACGGGCGGCTGGCCGGGATCGTGAGCATCGGCGACGTGGTCAAGAGCGCGATCGACGAGCTGGAGTCCGAGCGCGAGTACCTCGTCGGCTACATCCAGCGCGCCCCCTGAGGGGCGCGGCGGATCACACGTAGCTCGGCAGGGCCGACCGGACGGCGGGGGCCGCGTCGACCTCCTCCTGGGCCCTGGCCAGCCGGTCCACGGCGACGCGCAGCGTCTCGGGCGGCAGGACGTACGGCAGGCGCAGCCGGTCCTCCAGCACGCCGTCCTCGCCGAACGCCGGGCCGGGGACGACCCGCACGCCGTGCCGCAGCGCCGTCTCGGCCAGCTGCGTCGCCACCGGCGCCTCCAGCCGCGGCCACAGCGACATCCCGCCCTCGGGCAGGGTGAAGCTCCAGCCGGGCAGCCGCTCGCGCAGCGCGGCGGCGAGCGCGTCGCGGGAGCGCAGCAGCGCCGCCGCGCGTTCGGCCCGCACCTCCTCGGCGCGCAGCAGCAGCTCCCGCACGATCAGCTGGTCGATCACCGGGCTGGCGATGTCGGCGGCCTCGCGCGCCGCCGCCAGCCGGCGCGCCAGCGGCGCGGACGCGCGGATCCATCCGATGCGCAGACCGCCCCACAGCAGCTTGGACGCCGACCCGACGCTCACCACCCGGCCGCCGGCGTCGAACGCGGCCAGCGGCGGCGGCGCCGGGGCCGCCCGGTCGAACGCCAGTCCCGCGAACGTCTCGTCGGCGATCAGGATCGCGTCGGCGCGGCGGGCGGCGTCCACCAGCGCCTCGCGGTCGGACGCGGGCATCAGCAGACCGGTGGGGTTGTGGAACTCGGGGATCGTGTAGGCGGCGCGCACGGCGGTCTGCCGCATGGTCGCGGCGATCAGCTCGACGTCCCAGCCGTCCGCGACGCCGACCGGCACCAGCCGCGCCCCGCGGCGGCGCAGCGCGCCCAGCGCGTGCGGGTAGGTGGGGCGCTCCACCAGCACCGCGTCGCCCGGCCGGACGGTCAGCTCGGCGAGCAGGGTGAGCGCGTGCTGCGCGCCGGTGGTGACGACGATCTGGTCGGGACGGGTGGGCAGGCCGCGCGCGGCGTAGCCGTCGGCGATCACCTCGCGCAGCTCGGGCAGCCCCGCGGGCAGGTAGCCGACGCCGCGTGCGTGCCGGGGCAGCTCGGCCATCGCGGCGGCGACCGCCTCGTCGAAGACGGCGGGCGCGGCGGGGGTGGCGCAGCCCAGGTCGACGAATCCGGGGCCGCCCGGCGCCTGCGCGACGCCGAACCGCGTGGCGTCCTCCGCGCCGACCCATCGCGCGGGGGCGCCGGTCATGGTGGTCGCGGGCAGCGCCGTCCAGCTCCCCGCGCCCTGCCTGCTCTCCATGTAGCCCTCGGTGCGGAGCCGGTCGTAGGCGGCCGTGACGGTGGTGCGGCTGACGCCCAGGGCGGCGGCCAGGTCGCGCTCGGCGGGCAGGCGGGTGCGCGGGGCGAGCCGCCCGTCCAGCACCAGGCCGCGCACGGCCCGCGCCAGCGCCAGGTAGACCGGGCGCTCCCGGGGGACGTCGCCGAGCAGCCGGGCCAGCTGCGGACCGCTCACATAACGGGTGTTCATAAGTCCACTTTTCCCCTATTGGCTCTATAACGACCAGGCCACTCTCGGCCACACTGGCCAACGGCATTGGCAGATCTTGAGCAGAGAGTGGGCACGAATGGCCTCGATGGCGCGCCGCCTGGTCCAACTCTACGTGGGATTGGCCCTATACGGCTTGGGCATCGCCCTGCAGGTGGCCTCCGGGCTCGGCAACGACCCGTGGGACGTGTTCCACCAGGGGCTGTCGCGCCGGTTCGGGCTGTCGATCGGCACGTGGATCGTCATCGTCGGGGCGCTGGTGATGCTGGCCTGGATCCCGCTGCGGCAGCGGCCCGGGATCGGCACGATCAGCAACGCGCTGCTCGTCGGCGTGTTCGCCGACGTGTTCCTGTACCTGCTGCCCGACCCGGACGCCGCCGCGGTCCGCTGGGCCTTCCTGGTCGCCGGGATCGTGGTCGGCGGGTTCGCCACGGGCTGTTACATCGGCGCCGAGCTGGGGCCGGGTCCGCGCGACGGGCTGATGACGGGGCTGGCCGCCCGCGGCCACTCGATCCGGGTGGTGCGCACCTCCATCGAACTGACCGTGCTCGCCGCGGGCTGGCTGCTCGGCGGCACGGTCGGCGTCGGCACCGTGCTGTACGCGGTGGCGATCGGTCCGCTGGCGCACGTGTTCATCCCGCTCATGAGCGTCCGCAGGCCCGAGGCGCAGGCGTCCGCCGACGCCGCCCCCGAGCGGCGGACCGAGCCGGAGCCCGCGTCCGGCTGAGCCGGCCCTCAGGCGAGCCGCAGGCGGACGACCTCCTCGGCAAGGGCGGTGAGGAGGGCGCCCGCCCCCTCGGTCAGCTCGGCCAGCGTGCGGGGGCCGTCGGCCAGGCTGAACGCCGCGGTCAGCCCGAGGGCGCGCAGCTCGTCCAGCGGACCGGCGACGCTCCCGGCCAGCGCGACGACGGGCACGCCGTGCCGCGCGGCCAGGCCCGCCACCGAAGACACGACCTTGCCGCCGGCGCTCTGCCCGTCCAGCCGCCCCTCCCCGGTGATCACCAGGTCGGCGCCGTCCAGCGCCGCGGGCAGGCCCATCAGGTCGGCCACGAGCTCGGCGCCCCGGGCGGGCTCGGCGTCCAGCACCCCGACCAGGCCGCCGCAGGTGCCGCCCGCCGCCCCGGCGCCCGGAAGGTCGTGGACGCGCCGTCCGGTGCGCTCGGCCAGCACGTCGGCGAAGCGCGTCAGCGCCGCGTCCAGCTCCGCCGCCTGCGCCGGCGTGGCGCCCTTCTGCGGCCCGAACACCGCGGCCGCGCCCCGCGGCCCGACCAGCGGGTTGGTGACGTCGCAGGCGACGCGGAACCGCGCCGCGCGGACCTCCTCGGCCAGCCCGGAGTCGTCGATCGCGGCGAGCCGGGCCAGCGCGGCGCCGCCGGGCGGCAGGTCCGCGCCGGAGGCGTCGGTGAAGCGCACGCCCAGCGCGCGCAGCAGCCCGGTGCCGCCGTCGTTGCCGGCGCTGCCGCCGATGCAGACCAGCACGTCGCGGGCGCCGCGCCGCACCGCGTCGGCGATCAGCTCGCCGGTGCCGTAGGTGTCGGCGCGCAGCGGGTCCAGCTCGCCGGGCGCCAGGAGCGGCAGCCCGGACGCCGAGGCCAGCTCGACCACGGCGGACCGCCCGTCCGCCGACAGCGCGTACCTGGCCGCCACGGGACGCCCCAGGGGGTCGGCGGCGGTCATCCGGACCTCCCGCCAGCCCGCGCCGCGCAGGAAGCAGTCCAGGGTGCCCTCGCCGCCGTCGGCCATCGGCACCGCGACCGTCGCGGCGTTCGGAGCCGCCCGTTTCACCCCCGCCTCCACGGCGGCGCACACCTCGGCCGCGGTCAGGCTGCCCTTGAACGAATCGGGCGCGATGACGATCCGCACCATCGACCTCCCTCTGCTCGGGCACCGACCCTACGGGGCCGGCGCGCGGCGGGCATCGGGCGCCCCGCCGAAGCGGCGATGACCACGCCGTGCCGGTCCACGATGGTGACGTTGCGGCCCAGCCGCCGGGTGATCCCCGCGGCGACGGCCTGCGCGTCCTCGGCGCCGATCACGCCGCCACGACCGCGCCGGGGCCGGCGGTCACGGCTCGGCGGCGAGCTTGGTGAGGACCGAGGTGAACTCGTCCGGCAGCACCACGGCGTCGCCCTGGTATCGGACGTCCAGCAGCGTCAGCTCGCCCATCCGCCACCAGTACAGGTGCGGGCTGAGCGACCCGGGGCCCTCCTCGTAGGCGCGGCGGGCGTGCGCCTGCAGCTCGCGCGCCGCGGTGACGGCGGCCCGGTAGCGGGCGCGCGGGCAGCTGCCCGAGGGCAGCAGCGGATGCGCGACGATCTGGCTGCGGTTGGGCGCCACCACGAGCGCCCCGTACGGGCCGATCGGCAGGTACTCCTCCAGCCACGCCAGGTGGGTGGCGGCGTAGAACGTCCAGCCGTGCAGCACCACCACGCGCACGCCGCCCAGCTCGTCCTCGTCCACCTGCAGCGGCCCGTCGCCCCGCACGTTGGACCGGCCCAGCATGAACAGCGCGTCGCCCGACACCGGCCAGCCGTGCATCTCCTCGGTGGTGACGGTGCGGACCGTGGTGGGGGTGTCCACGACCACCACCTCGATGAGGCCGGGCGCGAAGGGGCGCGCGGCCAGGACGCCGTTGTCGGCCTCGGCCGGGTAGATGCGGGTGCGCAGCAGGTGCTGGGCCAGGTCGAAGTCGCTGAGGTCCAGCGGCTCCTCGACGGCGGTGACGATCGTGGTGACGTGGTCGGACACCAGCGCGGGCCAGTCGTCGCGCGGCACCAGCCGGGCCAGCTGCCGCAGGTTGCGCATGCTGACGTGCAGCCGGTTCGGGCCCTCCAGCAGCATGACGTCGCCGGGGACGGGCCGGCAGGTGTAGCCGAGGCTCTCGGCCACCAGCACCAGCAGCGAGTCGAGCGCGCCCTGGTCCCACACGCCGTTCCGGCGACCGTCGTCCCACGCGCCGGGACGGGCATGCCGGCCGCTCATCGCACTCCTCCCGGCAGGGGTCGGCTGTCACTTGCGCGCGGCCGTCCGGCCGGGACGCTCAGGGTCAGCGCCGCGGCGTCCAGCCGCGCGGGGGCGCCGAGCTCCAGGGTGACCTGGCAGGGACCGTGCCCGGCGGGCACACCGGCCAGCACCGGCACGCCGAGGGGGCCCAGCCGGTCGGTGAACACCGCGTCGAGCTCGGCCGGGTCGCCGCAGTCGGTCCACGAGCCCAGCACCACGCCCGCCGCGCCGTCGAACCACCCGGCCTGGAGCAGCTGCGTGAGCATCCGGTCGACGCGGTACGGGGCCTCGCACACGTCCTCGAGGAAGACGATGCGACCGGCCGCCGGAGGCGGGGCGTGGGGGGTGCCGAGCAGCGCGGTGAGCAGAGCCAGCGTACCGCCAGTCAGCACGCCTTCGGCACAGCCGGGGCTCAACGCGTGACTGCCGGTGACCGTCCGCCCGGCCGGATCGCCGAACAGCGCGGCCCGCAGGTGCTCCGACGTCCGCTCATGGTCGGCGCCGCGCGGGTCGGCGAGGTCGGCGATCAGCCCGGCCACCATGGGTCCGAAGGAGGTGCTGACGCCCAGCCGCGCGCCGAACGCGGTGTGCAGGGCGGTGATGTCGCTGGAGCCGTGCAGCAGCTTGGGGCCCCGCCCGGTGATCGACGCGGCGGCGAGCGCGTCCCAGTCGAGCAGGTCGAGCAGGCGGGTGGCGCCATAGCCGCCGCGGGCGCACAGCACGGCCTGGACGGTCGGGTCGCACCAGGCGGCCTGCAGGTCGGCGGCGCGGTCGGCGTCGGTGCCCGCCATGCCGTGCCATCCGTCCCGCGCGCCGGCGCCGCCGGCGAGATCGGTGCGGTCCAGGACATGGTCTCCCACGACCACGTCCAGC
This sequence comes from Actinomadura rubrobrunea NBRC 15275, assembly GCF_001552235.1. Taxonomy (NCBI): domain Bacteria; kingdom Bacillati; phylum Actinomycetota; class Actinomycetes; order Streptosporangiales; family Thermomonosporaceae; genus Actinomadura; species Actinomadura viridilutea. The sequence goes on from NZ_BCQU01000007.1 coordinate 21,209, forward strand.
CCCAGATCGCGCAGCACGCCGCAGCCCGCCTCCAGCCGGACGGGATCGACCGGGCCGCTGGGCGCGACCACGGCCACCCGGTCACCGGGACGCAGCCTGGCGAACCGGCGGGGCGACCCGTCCTCGGGTGCGGCCCCCTCGCGGGTGCCCCCGCTCATCAACCTCGTCCCTCCTCGCACCGCAACGGATAGAGCTTGTCAGGAGAAGGTCTCCAAAGGAAGGGGCGGGCGGTCACAACACGCCAACGGAACGGCGCGCGGTGCGGCGCGGCGCGGTCGGAGCGGGTCACGCGGCCGCCCCGACCGCCAGGTCGACCAGCCGGGGCAGCGTCTCGCCGATGGGACGGCGCAGCACCGCGTCGGCCACCGGGTCGTACGGGGTGGGCTCGGCGTTGACGATCACGAACCGGGCGCCGCGCTCCACCGCCTCCAGGCACAGGCCGGCGGCGGGCTGCACGGTCAGCGACGTCCCGACCGCGAGGAACAGGTCGCAGGAGCGGGCCGCCTCGACCGCGGCGTCCAGCACCTCGGGCTTGAGGGCCTGCCCGAACGAGATCGTCGCGGCCTTCTGGATGCCGCCGCAGTCGAGGCACGGCGGGTCCTCCTCGCCCGCCTCCACCCGGGCCAGCACCTCCGGCATGGGCGTGCGCAGCCCGCACGCCAGGCACTCGGCCTCCCGCATGGTGCCGTGGATCTCGATCACGCGCTCCGGCGACGAGCCGGCCCGCTGGTGCAGGCCGTCGATGTTCTGGGTGACGATCGCCCGCAGCCGCCCGGCCCGCTCCAGCCGCACCAGGGCCTCGTGCGCGGCATTGGGCTCGGCGCGCCAGGCCGGATGGTCGCGCCGCGCCCGCCAGGCCCGCCGCCGCACCTGCGGGTCGGCCAGGTAGGCGCCGATCGTCGACTGCGCCGCGGCCTCGGGGTTCTTCGTCCACACGCCCTGCGGACCGCGGAAGTCGGGGATTCCGCTGTCGGTGCTGATGCCCGCGCCGGACAGCACGGTGATCGCCTGCGCCCGCGGGAGCCACTCCCGCAGCGTCGTCGGAGCGTCCATTCCTCCAAGGCTAGGCCGGGAAAGCCCTTTTCTGCTCGTATTATCCCTGTCAGCGCGCGGGCCTGTCGGCCCTCGTCCGGGCGAGGTGAGAAACTGAGCACTCCTATGAGGTCCACGCCGCACATCCTCGTGGTCAACGGCACGAAGGTCCGCCGTCCGGTGTTCATCCTGGGCTCTCCGCACTCCGGCGCGGACCTGCTGGCCCGCGCCGTGAAGCGCTCCAAGGGGTTCCACCTGACCATGGGGCGGCCGGGGGTGCTGCGGGTCACCTACGCCTTCGCGCGGCGGCCGTCGATCGCCGCCGACCGCGGCCGCGGCGCCGCCCGGGTGCTGCGGGACGCCTTCGCCGAGGCGTGGCAGATCTCCGGGCGCGCCTGCGCCCAGTGCCCGGCCGAGTGCCGCGACGCCGCCGGGTTCCCGCCGTCCGCGGCCCGCGCCCCCGGCGCGGCGGACGAGCCGTGCGTCGAGCCGCGCGACGTGCACCGCTTCGCCGACGCCTCCCCCGACCTGATCTACAGCGCGGACGTGCTGCTGGACGCCTTCCCCGACGCCCAGCTGCTGCAGGTCATCCGCGACGGGCGGGACGTGGTGGCCGACATGCTCGCCGACGAGCGCTGCATGGCCTGGTTCAAGCCGGGCCTGGCCAACCTCGACGAGGTGTTCCCCAACCCGTTCCTGGGCGTGGAGGACGTGGCCGACCGGGTCCGCTGGTCGCGCGCCGCGCCCGCCGTCAAGTGCGCGCTGCGCTGGCGCGGCTCGGTGCGGCTGAGCGCCCGCCTGCGCGCGCAGACGCCTGAGGAGCAGCTGCTCACGGTGCGCTTCGAGGACCTGGTGAGCAAGCCGCGCAAGGTCGCCGAGGCCGTGTCGCAGTACCTGGACGCACCGATCTCCACGGGCGCCTTCGACACCCTGGTGCGCCGGGGCGCCCCCTTCCCCGACGACCGGCGCGTCGGGATCTGGCGGGAGCGGCTCACGCCCCGGCAGGTCACCCAGGTGGAGCGGGTGGCGGGCGTCGAGCTGGGACGCCTCGGCTACGCACCCGGCCGCGCGGGCTGAGGCCCCGCCGGCGCGGCGGACCGGCGGCGCCTCAGCGGCGCCGGACCGCCGCGGACAGCGCCCGCTGCGTCAGCCGGTCCGGGCCGAGCCAGCCGATCGCCACGCCCGCCGCTCCCAGGCCGACCAGCAGGACGGCGCAGCGTCCCGCTCCGCTCTTGACGATGCGACCGGGGTTGACCGTCACACGCACGCCGTGCTCCTTCCTCAGCGTGTGCCTGACAGCGGCCGCCCGCGCCCCCGCGCGGGCGCGCTCACCCCCTTCAGCGAAAGCCCTTCAGGTGACGGCCGGGTTGCCGGCGCTCCGCATTCGGGCAAAGAGACGGCATGGAGCCGGGACACCGGCCCCCATCGGACGGTCAGTCGGCGCCGGCCCGCTCGGCCTCGCGGGCGCCGGAAGGGCCCCCTCCGTCCGCCCCGGACGCGGCGCGGGCCCCGGCCTCGAGAGCGGCCGCCGAGGCGGACGCCGCGTCGGCCTGGTGGGCGAACTGGGTGCGGTACAGCTCGGCGTACAGGCCGCCGCGCAGCAGCAGCTCCTCGTGGCGGCCGCGTTCGACGACCCGGCCGTCGTCGATCACCAGGATCTGGTCGGCCTCCCGCACGGTGGACAGCCGGTGGGCGATCACCAGCGAGGTGCGGCCGGCCAGCGCGGTGGCCAGCGCCCGCTGGACGGCGGCCTCGGACTCGGAGTCCAGGTGCGCGGTGGCCTCGTCCAGCACCACCACCGACGGCGCCTTCAGCAGCAGCCGGGCGATGGCCAGGCGCTGCTTCTCCCCGCCGGACAGGCGGTAGCCGCGGTCGCCGACCACCGTGTCCAGGCCCTCGGGCATCGCCGCGACCAGGTCGCCGATGGCCGCGGCGTCCAGCGCGGCCAGGATCTCCTCGTCGGTGGCGTCGGGCCGGGCGTAGCGCATGTTGGCGGCGATGGTGTCGTGGAACAGGTGGGCGTCCTGGCTGACCACGCCGACCTGGGCGCGCAGCGACTCCAGGGTCAGGTCCCGCACGTCGTGGCCGCCGATGCGCACGGCGCCGTCGGTCACGTCGTACAGCCGCGAGACCAGGTGCGTGATGGTGGACTTGCCCGCCCCGGACGGGCCGACCAGCGCGTACATCCGCCCCGGCGGCACGGTGAACGTCACGTCCCGCAGGACCTCGCGGCCGGGCGCGGTGTCGGGGCGGGCGATCGACTCCAGCGACGCCAGCGACACCTCCTCGGCCGACGGGTAGGAGAACGAGACGTGGTCGAACTCGATCGACGGGGCGCCCCGCCCGGCCGTCGCCGCCGCCGCGCTCCCCTCGGCGGCGCTCCCGCCGGTCGCGCCGTCGGCCCGGTCGAGCACGAGGGGGCGGGCGTCCTCGCGGTCGGCGACCAGGGGCTTCAGGTCCAGCACCTCGAAGACCCGGTCGAAGCTGACCAGCGCGGTCATCACGTCCACGTGCACGTTGGACAGCGCGGTCAGCGGCCCGTACATGCGGGTCAGCAGGGTCGCCAGGGCCACCAGGGTGCCGAGCTGGAAGCCGCCCTCGACGACCAGGACGCCGCCCACGCCGTACACCATGGCCGTGGCCAGCGCCGCCACCAGCGTCAGGGCGGTGAAGAAGACCCGGCCGTACATGGCGGCCACCACGCCGATGTCGCGGACCCGGGCGGCGCGGCCGGCGAAGTTCTCCTCCTCCTCGGCAGGTCGCCCGTACAGCTTGGCCAGCATCGCCCCGGCCACGTTGAACCGCTCGGTCATCAGCGAGCTCATCTCGGCGTCCAGCTGCATCTGCTCGCGGCTGACCCGCTGCAGCCGCTTGCCCACCCACTTGGCGGGCAGGATGAAGATCGGCAGGAGCAGCAGCGCGATCAGCGTGACCTGCCAGGACAGCACGACCATGGTGATCAGCACGAGGATCAGGCTGATCACGTTGGACACCACCGACGACAGGGTGGTGGTCAGGGCGCGCTGGGCGCCGATGACGTCGTTGTTGAGCCGGCTGACCAGCGACCCGGTCTGCGCGCGCATGAAGAACGCGACCGGCTGGCGCTGCACGTGCCCGAACACCTGGGTGCGCAGGTCGTAGATCAGGCCCTCGCCGATGCGCGCCGAATACCACCGCTGGGCCAGGCCGAGCACCGCCTCCAGCAGCGCCAGGCCGGCCACCGAGACCGCCAGCCACAGCACCACGGCGTGGTCGCCGGGCACGATGCCGCGGTCGATGATCGCCTTCAGCAGCAGCGGGTTGGCCACCACGATCCCCGCGGTCAGCGCGTTCAGCAGGAGGAACAGCACCAGCTCGCGGACGTAGGGCCGGGCGTAGCCGGCGATCCGGCGCACCGTGCCGGGCTTGAGCCGCTGCCTGGTGACCGACGCGTCCCGGCGGAACGACGCCATCACCTGCCAGCCGTTGCCCGGCATTCCCGGCATCCCCACAGCGACCTCCGAAGATCCGGTGGCGGCCGCGGCGCGCGGCGGATACGGCCGCGGCCGCCGTTTCAGCTCCCTGGTCCGGCTACCCGGTCCGATTAGGTAATCAAGTAATCAGCCCTGCGTCAGTCAACACACCCCCGCATCCGGGCTTCCCGGGTCAGCTCAGGGCGTAACACTTGAAGACGGCGCCATCGCACAACCGCGTCCCGCCCGGACTGTCCGGCGTCGTCCTGGACTCCGCCCGCTCCGGATAGTAGATCTGTTGATCATCTGGTCCGGCGACCGCCCCCTGGAGTCCGCACCCCCTGGAGCCCCCGTGACCCGACGACCGCCGCGCGGCCCCGCGCCGCGCGCCGCCGGCGCGCTCGCCCTCGCCGGCGCGCTGCTCACCGCCACCGCCCTGCCGGCCGCGGCGTCCGGCGCCGCCCGTCCCGCCGTTCCGTCGATCAAAGTGGTGAACGGGGAGACCCAGCCGGTGTTCTCCCGCGCCGACGCCGTCACCCAGACCGTCTCCGTCGAGACCGACGTCGACAGCGACCGCGACGGCGTGCGCGACCGCGTCCAGCTGCGGATCATGCGCCCGAAGGAGACCGAGCGGGGCCTGAAGGTGCCGACGATCCTCGAGCCCAGCCCGTACTGGGCCGGCACGCACGACGTGCCGATGCACCCGGTCGACGTCGACGAGGTGCAGGCCGCGTCCCGCCGCCCGGTGAAGCGCGACCTCGCCGAGGTCTTCCCCGGGTACTACGACAACTACTTCCTGCCGCGCGGCTACGCGGTGGCCGACCTCGACAGCATCGGCACCGGCGGCTCCACCGGCTGCCCCACCTCCGGCGACCGCGCCGAGCAGGCCGCGACCAAGGCGGCCGTGGACTGGCTGAACGGCCGGGCCCGCGGCTGGGCCCCGGACGGCACCCCCGTGACGGCGACCTGGTCCACCGGGAACGTCGGCATGATCGGCCAGTCGTACAACGGGACGCTGCCCAACATGGCGGCCGCCGGCGGCGTCGCCGGGCTCAAGGCGATCGTGCCGATCGCGGCGATCTCCAGCTGGTACGACTACTACCGCGCCAACGGCGGCGTCGTCGCGCCCGGCGGCTACCAGGGCGAGGACCTGGACGTGCTGGCCAAGGCGGTGCTCACCCGGAAGAACCCCGAGGTGTGCGCGAAGGTCATCGACGAGCTCACCGCGACGCAGGACCGCGAGACCGGCGACTACGGCAAGGTGTGGGCCGAGCGCGACTACGTCCGCGACGCCCGCAACGTCAAGGCCGCGGTGATGGTGGTGCACGGCCTCAACGACTGGAACGTCAAGGTCAAGAACTCCGTGCAGTGGTGGAACGCCCTCAAGAAGGCCGGCGTGCCGCGCAAGCTGTGGCTTCACCAGGGCAACCACGCCACCCCGTTCCGCTGGCGGCTGGAGGAGTGGCTGCGCCAGACGCACCACTGGTTCGACCGGTGGCTGTACGGCATCCCGAACGGGATCACCGCCGAACCGCGCGTCGACATCGAGCGCGCCCCCGGTCAGTGGGAGACGGCGCGCGACTGGCCCGTCCCTGGCACCCGCACCGTGGCGCTGGGTCTGAACGCCGGTCCGGAGGGGCAGCCGGGGAGCCTGTCGCCGCGTCCGCGTCCGGGCGCGCCGCAGTCGATGGTGGACGCGGGCCGCACCCGCACCGCCGAGCAGCTGCTCGTGAACGAGGACCGGGCCGACCCCAACCGGCTGGTGTACCTGACGCCCCGGCTGGACGAGGCCGTCCGGGTCAACGGCATCCCGCGGATGTCCGTGCGCGCCTCCCTGGACGGACGCTCGCCGTACCTGACGGCGCTGCTGGTCGACTACGGCACCGACACCCGCCCCACGGGCGCGCGCGTCGACACCGGCGAGCGCGTGTGCTTCGGCCAGGGCGTCCCGGGCGACGACGGCTGCACCACGCGGCAGGCGCACCGCACCGAGACCGCCCCCTTCAAGATCGTCACGCGGGGCTGGCTGGACGCCCGCAACCGGCACAGCCCGAGCCGCACCGAGCCGATCGCCCCGGGCCGCGAGTACACGTTCCGCTGGGACCTGGAGCCCACCGACTACGTGTTCAAGCCCGGCCACCGCATCGGCGTGGTCATCCTGTCCACCGACCACGACTACACGCTGCGCTACCCGGCGGGCACCCGCCTGACCGTGCGTCCGGGGACGAGCAGGCTGCACTTGCCGATCGCTCCGGGGGCGACCGCCGAGGCCTTCGAATAGACCCCGCGGCCGGCACGCGAAGGGGCCGTCAGGAGAGAGCCGAGCGCTCCCCTGACGGCCCGTTCCGCCGTTTGGGCGGGCTCCACAGGCGGCCGGCGGTCAGGCCGTCCGCCGCCCGGCGCCGAACAGCTCCCGCAGGCGGCCGATCTGCTCGCGGCGCTCGGCGGCGCACTGCTCCTCGAGCGTGTTGCCGGGGGCCTGCCACAGCAGCCGCTTGATCGCCGCGGCGGCGCCGGCGTTGACCGCCAGCAGGGAGTCGACGAGGCCGCGCACCGTCTCGTCCAGCCGGTCCCGCGGCGTGACGATCTCGGCGATGCCGAGCCGGGCGGCCTCCTCGGCGGGCACGTCGCGCGCGGTCAGGCACAGCTCCAGGGCGCGCGGCACGCCGACGATCTCCACCAGCGGCTTGGTGCCGGTCAGGTCGGGGACGAGGCCGAGCGCCGCCTCCTTCATGCAGAACACCGCGTCGTCGGCGGCCACCCGCAGGTCGCAGGCGAGCGCGAGCTGGAAGCCGCCGCCGATGGCGTGCCCGTGCACGGCGGCGATCGTGACGATCTCCGGCCGCCGCAGCCAGGTGTAGCCCTCCTGCAGCTCGGCGATGAACCGGTCGGTCGCCTCGGCGTCGGCGCCGTCGGGCTGCTCCCCGCCGGAGAACATGGACAGGTCGATGCCCGCCGAGAACGACTTGCCCGCGCCGCGCAGCACCACGACCCGCACGTCCGGCGGGAGGGACCGGCCGATCCGGGCCAGGCAGCGCCAGGTGGCGAACGTCATGGCGTTGCGGCGCTCGGGACGGTTCAGCGTGACGGTGGCGACCGCGCCGTCGATGTCCAGCAGCAGCCCCGCCTCGGCCAGTTCCGCCTCGTCCGGCGGCGCGGCCGGTTCCGGCCGCGGCTCCTGCACCCTGGCGTCCGCCATGTGACGGCCCCCTTCTCCGTAGTGACAAGCCCACGTCGCGGCGGGCGGCGCTCCGCGGCCGCGCCGGTGGGGCGCGCGAACGCGAGCCGACCCGCCGCCGCGAACCGAACCCTACTCGGTCGGCCGCGGGGGCGGGTCGAACGGTGCGCTCCTCCGGGGGTCTACGGTCCGGTCAGGACTTCTTGCCGCGGGTCGCGCCGCCGCGCCCCCGCAGGTTGACGCCGGACTCGGTGAGAATCCGGTGGATGAAACCGTACGAGCGACCGGTGGCGGCTGCCAGGGCGCGGATGCTCTCGCCGGAGTCGTACCTCTTCTTGAGTTCGGCCGCCAGCTTGTCGCGCTCGGCACCGGTCACGCGGGTGCCCTTCTTAAGGGTCTCGGCCACGAGTACCTCCCGTAGTGATGTGGTGACCGCTGCGTTATCCCCCGCCATGATCAGTCATTCCCGCGCGTTCGGCTACCCACTCCGCCAGAAAAGATCTGCAGAAGCTGCCCTGCAGGTCACGCAAGTGCCACCAGATCGGCAAAGTCGTCACTCCAGATGTCCTCGACACCATCCGGCAGCAAAATCACCCGCTCGGGTCGCAACGCCTCCACGGCGCCCTCGTCGTGGGTGACCAGGACGATGGCGCCGGTGTAGGTGCGCAGCGCCCTCAGGATCTCCTCGCGGCTGGCCGGGTCGAGGTTGTTGGTCGGCTCGTCCAGGAGCAGCACGTTGGCGCTGGACACCACCAGCATGGCCAGCGCCAGCCGGGTCTTCTCCCCGCCCGACAGCACGCCCGCGGGCTTGTCCACGTCGTCGCCGGAGAACAGGAACGAGCCGAGGATCTTGCGGACCTCCACCGGCGCGAGCGCGGGCGCGGCCGACTGCATGTTCTCCAGCACGCTCCGCTCGACGTCCAGGGTCTCGTGCTCCTGGGCGTAGTACCCGATGCGCAGCCCGTGCCCGGCGGTCACCGTGCCGGAGTCCGGCTTGTCCAGCCCCGCCAGCAGCCGCAGCAGCGTCGTCTTGCCCGCGCCGTTGAGGCCCAGCACGACGACCCGGCTGCCCCGGTCCACGGCCAGGCTCACGTCGGTGAAAATCTCCAAAGATCCGTACGATTTCGACAAACCCTCCGCGCGGAGGGGGGTGCGGCCGCACGGCGCCGGATCCGGGAAGCGGATTTTGGCGACCTTGTCGGCGCGCCGCTCCTCCTCCACCTCGGCCAGCAGCCGCCGGGCCCGCCGGTCCATCTGCTGGGCCGCCCTGGCCTTGGTGGCCTTGGCGCGCATCTTGTCGGCCTGCGCCATCAGCGCCGCCGCCTGCCGCCGGGCGTTGGCGGCCTCGCGCTTGCGCCGCCGCTCGTCGGTCTCGCGCTGCTGCAGGTAGGTCTTCCAGCCGACGTTGTAGATGTCGATGACGCAGCGGTTGGCGTCCAGGTGGAACACCCGGTTGACCACCGCGTCCAGCAGCCCCACGTCGTGGCTGATGACCACCAGCCCGCCCTGGTGGGAGCGCAGGAAGTCGCGCAGCCACAGGATCGAGTCGGCGTCCAGGTGGTTGGTGGGCTCGTCCAGCAGCAGCGTGTCGGCGCCGGAGAACAGGATGCGGGCCAGCTCCACGCGGCGGCGCTGCCCGCCCGACAGGGTCCCGAGCGGCTGGCCCATCACCCGGTCGGGCAGGCCCAGGCTGGAGGCGATGGACGCGGCCTCCGCCTCGGCCGCGTACCCGCCCAGCACGTGCAGCCGCTCCTCCAGCCGCCCGTAGCGGCGCACGGCGCGGTCGCGCTCGGCGCCGGAGGCCGCGGCCATCGCCTCCTCGGCCGCGCGCAGCTCGCGCAGCACCTCGTCCAGGCCGCGCGCCGACAGGATCCGGTCCCGGGCGGTCTCCTCAAGGTCCACCTCTCGCGGGTCCTGCGGCAGGTAGCCGAGGGTGCCCGACCGGGTGACGGTGCCCGCGGCGGGCAGGGCCTCGCCGGCGAGGACGCGGGTGAGGGTCGTCTTGCCGGCGCCGTTGCGGCCCACCAGGCCCACCCGGTCGCCCGGGTTGACGCGGAACGTGGCGCCCTCGATCAGCAGCCGGGATCCGGCGCGCAGCTCGATGTCGTTGGCAGTGATCACGGTAGACAGGGCTCCCCGACGGAGGGGTTCGGCGGACGGGCGGCAGCACAAGGCGCGTCACGGTCCGTGACCGGGACGCGCCAGGGGCCTGTCAGCTCGAGAGCGAGACCATCCTGATCAGTGTACGGACCCGGGCGACCGGATTCCGAACCCTTTTCCACCCCGTGCGCCGTGACCGGGAATGGTCCAGGATGAGAGGAACGGGCGATGCGGCGTGGGACTCCGAGCGCATGAGGGGGGAGCTCGATGAGCCACGTCACGACCGCCCAACCCGAAGGCACGCCGACCTGGCTGGACCTCCGCGTCCCGGACCTGGAGGCCGCCGAACGCTTCTACGGCGGCGTCCTGGGATGGGAGTTCCGGGAGCAGGGATCCGAGTCCGGCGCCTACCGCGTCTGCCTGCTGCGCGGCGAACCCGTCGCCGGCATCATGAGAGTCTCCGACGGGGACGCCGCCGCGCCCCGGTGGACCGTCTACTTCGCCACCGACGACTGCGACAACGCGGTCAAGCGCGCCGTCGACGCGGGCGGCGGCATGCTCCACCAGCCGGTGGACGTCATGGACCTGGGGCGGATGGCGGTCGTCACCGACGCGGTGGGCGCCCCGCTCGGGCTGTGGCAGGCCCGCACCCACATCGGCGCCCGGCTGGTGAACGAGCCCGGCGCGCTGGTGTGGAACGAGCTGGTGACCGGCGACGCCGACGAGGCCCGCGAGTTCTACCGGAACCTGTTCGACTACACCACCGAGCCCGTCGCCGGGGATGAGGACTACACGCTGCTGCGCCGCCCGGACGGCCACGAGATCGGCGGCATCCACGGCGACCCCGACGGCGCGACGTCGTCCTGGCTGAGCTATCTGCAGATCGAGGACCTGGACTGGGCGCTGCGCACCGCCCGGGCGTCGGGCGGCACGGTCGAGGGCGACCCGTGGATCTCGCCGTACGGCCGCATGGCGCATGTCAGGGACCCGTTCGGGGCCGAGTTCCGCCTCGTCCGGCCGCCGGAGCTGACGCCCGACTCGGTGTGACGCCGCAGCGGCCCGGAGCGGCGCCCTAGGAGAGGACCGCATGCGAGAAGAGTGAAGAGCGGGTCGGCCGCCGTCTCCGCCCCCGCCGCGCTCCGCAGGGGACGGCGGCCGGCCTCCGGACCGGTCGGCGAGTCGCACCCGGCTCGGCGGCCGGCGTCGTCGAGCCGTTCGGTCGGAATCGCGCCGCGTACAGAACGCGCCGCGGCGCACCGCGATCGCCCCGGCGCCGATGAGGCCCGCTCGGCGCGTTACCTCCTGATCAGCGCGCGGATCGGGGAAGATGGCCTGCATGTGGATCGCGCCCGAACGCCGTCGCCTCAGCCGCTGGGCCGTACCCGGACTGGCCCTGGCCGCCGGAGTGGTGGTCGCGGCGGTGCTCGCCGCCGACGGGCGGGGCGGCACCGGTCTGATCGCCCTCGGAGTGCTGGCGGGGTACGCCCTGCTGCTCGGATACCGGCGGTTCGAACCCGCCCTGCCGGGCAGCGAGGGCTTCGGGACCGGGCACCGGGCCCGCTCCCACACCCGCGCGGCCGCCCTGACCGGGGACGTGCTGACCGGAGCCGTCGTCGCCGCGGTGATCGTGCAGGGGCTGCGCGGCGCCGACATCGTCCCGTACGCCTGGCTGGCCGCGCTGGCCGGGGCGACCTACGCCCTGTCGGCGACGTTCGGCGGCCGGTCGCTGTGAGCCGCCCGTCCCGGGCGGTCCGCCGCACGTCGCCCTGCCCCGGGCCGCGCCGAGGGGCCGTGAGCGCTCAGCGCGCCTGAGGCGGCGCCGAGTCCTCCGCCGGGAAGGAACCGTCAGCGGCCGCCTCCTGCGCGAGGATCGCCGCCTGGACCCGGCTGCGCAGCCCCAGCTTGTTCAGGATGCGGCTGACGTGCGTCTTGGCGGTGGTCTCGGCCATGGCGAGCCGCTCGGCGATCTGCGCGTTCGTCAGGCCCTCGCCGAGGCAGGCCAGCACCTGCCGTTCCCGCGGCGTCAGCGCGGCCGGCGCCTTCGGGCCGAGCCGGGCCGAAGGGTCGGGGCGCCGCGCGGCGAAGGCGTCGATCAGCCGCCGGGTCACCCGCGGCGCGATCACCCCCTCCCCCGCGGCGACGGTGCGCACCGCGTCCACCAGCCGGTCGGCGTCGACGTCCTTGAGCAGGAAGCCGGCCGCCCCCGCCCGCAGCGCGCCGAACACGTACTCGTCCAGGTCGAAGGTGGTCAGCACCAGCACGTCGGCGACCCCGGAGATCTCCCGGGCGGCCGACACGCCGTCCAGGCGCGGCATGCGCACGTCCATGAGCACCACGTCCGGGCGCAGTTCCCGGGTCAGCGCCACGGCCTGCTCGCCGTCGGCGGCCTCGCCCACCACCTCGATGCCGCGGGCGGCGCGCAGGATGAGCACCAGCCCGGCCCGCACGGCCGCCTGGTCGTCGGCCACCAGCACCCTGATCACGCGGCTCCCTCCTCGACCCGGCCCGTCCGCGGAACGATGGCCGCGCCTCCGGCGGGGGTCTCGGCGGCCGGCAGCTCGGCGCGCACCACCCACGCGCCGTCTTCGGGCCCCGCGGCGAACGTCCCGCCCAGCACGGCCGCGCGCTCCCGCATCCCCACCAGGCCGCTGCCTGCCCCGGGCAGGCGGGGCGCGCCCGGCCCGAGCGGACTGCGCACCGTGACCGCGACGCCGTCGTCCCGGTGCTCCAGCAGCACGTCCACGCGGCCGGATCCGGCGTGCTTGAGCGCGTTGGTCAGCGCTTCCTGGACGATGCGGTAGGCGGCAAGCTCCACGGCGCCGGGCAGGTCGCGCGCCCGGCCGGTCACCGTCAGCCGGGCGTCCAGGTCCGCACGGGTCGACCGCGCGACCAGGTCGTCCAGGTCGGCCAGGCGGGGCGTCACGGCCGGGTCGGCGGCGTCGCCGCGGTCGTCGCGCAGCAGCCAGATCATCCGCCGCATCTCGGACAGCCCCCGCACGCTGTTGTCGCGGATCACCTCCATGGCCCGCCGCACCTCGGCCCGGTCCAGGTCGGACATCGTCAGCACGGCCGAGGAGTGCAGGGCCACCGCGCTGAGGTGATTGGCGATCACGTCGTGCAGCTCGCGGGCCATGCGCGCGCGTTCGGCGGCCACGGCGGCGCGGCGGTCCAGCTCGGCCAGCCGCGCCAGCTGCTCGGCGTGCCGCCGCTGCGCCTCGGCCTTCTCCCGGTGCTCGCGCACGACCATGCCGCTCAGCACCGGCCCCACCCAGGCCAGGCCCGCCACGGCGCCGGCGATGACGACGTCGTCGAACCTGCGCTGGACGGCGCCGACCAGGCCGGCCGCCAGCAGCGTCGCCGCCGCCGTCGCCGCCAGCAGCCACTCCGCGCAGCGGCGGCGCCGCCCGTACACGGACGCGGCGTACAGCGCGTCGCCGTAGATGTAGGCGACGGCGAAGCTGACGCCCATGACCACGTCGAGGACCATGCACGGGGTGGCCCACGCCAGCGCCGGGAGCGGGGCGGTCCGGCGGAACGGCAGCACCGCGCACACGCCGAGCAGCGGCAGCAGCCGCCGGCCGAGGCCGGGGTCCCAATCAGGGCTCCACCGCGCGTAGCCGTGCACGCTCAGCAGCAGCAGTCCCCCGGCGAGCGCCGCGACGGCGATCAGGCTGTCCCGCCGCGTCGCGGGGAGACGGCGGACGGCGGTTGGACGAGCGATCTGCACGTTCCCATCTCAGCACCCTCGGGCGGATGCCTTCTCCGCCCGGATGAGGGGCCGCGTACATCGTTCGGAGGACCCCCGGTTTCGTCCTCGCCGCCGAGGATCCCGCCCCGCCGCGCTCCTGATCATTGAGGGGGTGCCCGGCGAGGGACGGGCCGCGGAACGGGTGGGGACACCATGCTCCTGGCGATCATCATCGGCTGCGAGATCGGATTCTGGGCGCTGCTGGCGGCCGGACTGGCGACCCGCTACCTGCTGCGGTGGCGCCGCGTCAGCACCGTGCTGCTGGTGTGCCTGCCGCTGCTGGACGTGGTGCTACTGGCCGCGACCGTGGTCGAGCTGCGCGGCGGCGCGACCGCCGGGTTCTCCCACGGGCTCGCGGCGGCCTACCTCGGCTACTCGGTGGCGTTCGGGCACGGCTGGGTGCGGTGGGCCGACGAGCGGTTCGCGCACCGCTTCGCGGGCGGGCCGCCGCCCAAGGCCAAGCCCCGCTACGCCCCTGCGCGCACCCGCTACGAATGGCGCGAGTTCGGCAAGGCGACGATCGCCTGGGCCATCGGCTGCGGGGCGCTGCTGGCGATGGTCGCGATGGTGGGCGACGCCGAGCGCACCCGTGCCCTGGTCGGCTGGACGATGCGGCTGACGTTCGTCTGGGCGGTCTGGTCGCTGTGGCCGATCTCGCACACGCTGTGGCCGGCGCGCCCGAAGGACGGCGAGGCCGCCGACGGGGGCGGCGCCGCGGCTACGAGCGGACGGCGCGGAGCGCGATGGTGACGATGGGCAGGTCGAACTCGCCGTCGGCCGTCTCCGGCGTGGCGTCCAGGTAGTCGCGGACACGGGCGAGCAGCGCCGCGCGTTCGGCGTCGTCGAGGACCAGCACGTGCGAGTGCGTGGCGATGGTGGCGACCATCGACGCGGCCGTGCGGCGCTGCGCGTGGGGGAACTCCCGCCGCAGCTCCGGGCCGAACGGCGGAACCGACGGGAGCGCGATCTTGGAGCGCCAGTTCTCGAACGAGACGCGGCTGCGGGCCGCGCGCTTGAGCCCGGCCACCCACGGCACGCGGTCGTCGTCGAGGTTCCACAGGGCCGCCAGGACGCCGCCCGGCGCGAGGACCCGCACGATCTGCGGCAGCGCCCGGTCCATGTCGAACCAGTGCAGCGCCTGGCCGACCAGGACGGCGTCCACGGCGCCGTCGTCCAGCGGGATCTCCTCGGCGCTGCCCGCCTCGGCCCGCACCCCCGGCACGCGCCGCCGCAGCTCGGCGAGCATGTCGGGGTCCGGTTCCACGGCGGTGATCGCCTCGGCGGGGACGCCGGTGCGCAGCAGCACCTCGGTCAGCTTGCCCGTGCCCGCGCCCAGGTCGAGCACCCGCGGCGGGGTGCGGGACGCGACCGGCTCCAGCGCCCAGCGCACGGCCGCGTCGGGATAGTCGGGCCGCTCCCTGGCGTAGTCGGCGGCGCGGCGGCCGAACGAGGCGGCCCTGCGGGCGACGTATCGGGAGTCCGTGTCAGGGAACACGTCGTTGCGCACGTCCCCACGGTAAACGCCTTCCAGGGCCGCTCGCGCCGCACCCCCGGACGCGGCCGCCGCGCCGGCGGGGCCGGGGTCAGACGTTGAAGCCGAGGGCGCGCAGCTGCTCGCGGCCCTCTTCAGTGATCTTGTCGGGACCCCACGGCGGCAGCCAGACCCAGTTGATCCGCACGTCCTTGACCACGCCCTCCAGCGCGCTGGCGGCCTGGTCCTCGATGACGTCGGTGAGCGGACAGGCCGCGCTGGTCAGCGTCATGTCCAGGGTGACGCCGTCCTCGGCCAGGTGCACGCCGTAGACCAGGCCGAGGTCCACCACGTTGATGCCCAGCTCGGGGTCGACCACGTCCTTGAGCGCCTCGAGGATCTCCTCCTCGGTGACGCCCGTCCCACCGGCCTGCGCGGTGTCGGCCGCCGGCGGGGTGTCGGCGGCGGGGTTGTCGCTCATGATGCCTCTCCGAGAGCTCGGGCGGTCGCGTCCTTCCACGCCATCCAGGCGAGCAGGGCGCACTTGACGCGGGCCGGGTACCGGGACACCCCGGCGAACGCCACCGCGTCCTCCAGCACGTCCTCGTCCGGCTCGCCCTGGCCGCGCGACTGCATGAGGGCCAGGAACTCGTCGCCGACGGCCATCGCCTCCTTGACCGACCGGCCGATCACCAGGTCGGTCATCACCGAGGCGCTGGCCTGGCTGATGGAGCAGCCCAAGGCGTCGTACGAGACGTCGGCGATGCGCGCGTCCGGGCCGTCGCCTTCCAGATGCACCCGCAGCGTCACCTCGTCGCCGCAGGTGGGGTTGACATGGTGCGCCTCCCCCTCGTACGGCTCCCGCAACCCCTTGTTGTGCGGGTTGCGGTAGTGGTCCAGGATGACCTCCTGGTACATCGCCTCAAGCTGCATGGCTTCCTTTCCTTCCGAAGGGACGCCCCCGCCGGGCGGCGCGCCGGAGACGTCCCGCCTGGGGTACAACCCGCGCGGGCATCAGGGTCTTCCGAAGAACTCCTGCGCCTTGCGCACCCCGTCGGTCAGGGAGTCCACGTCCGCGAGGGTGTTGTACAGGTAGAAGGTCGCCCGGGTGGTCGCGGGGATGCCGTACCGGCGGCAGATGGGCCAGGCGCAGTGGTGGCCGACGCGGACCGCGACGCCGAGCTCGTCCAGCATCTGCCCCACGTCGTGCGGGTGGATGTCGTCCACGGTGAACGACACCGCGCCGCCGCGCGCCTCGGTGGTGGTCGGACCGACGATGCGCACGCCGGGGATCTCGCCGAGCCGCTCCAGCGCGTACGCGACCAGCGCCTCCTCGTGGGCGCGCACGCGGTCCATGCCGATCTCGGTGAGGTAGTCGCAGGCCGCGGCCAGGCCGACGGCCTGCGCGGTCATCGGCACGCCGGCCTCGAACCGCTGCGGCGGCGGGGCGAACGTGGACCCCTCCATCCGGACCACCTCGATCATCGACCCGCCGGTGAGGAACGGCGGCATGGCCTCCAGCAGCTCGCGGCGGCCCCACAGCACGCCGATGCCGGTCGGGCCGAGCATCTTGTGCCCGGAGAAGGCCAGGAAGTCGGCGCCCAGCCGGGACACGTCCACCGGCTGGTGGGGCACCGACTGGGCGGCGTCCAGGACGAGCAGCGCGCCGACCTGGCGGGCGCGCTCGGCGATCCGCCGGACCGGCGGGACGGTGCCCAGCACGTTGGACTGATGCGTCAGCGCGACCAGCTTGGTGCGTTCGTTGACCAGGGAGTCCAGGTCGTCCAGGTCGAGCCGGCCGTCGTCGGTCAGCCCGAACCAGCGCAGCGTGGCCCCGGTGCGCCGGCACAGCTGCTGCCACGGCACCAGGTTGGCGTGGTGCTCCATCTCGCTGACGACGATCTCGTCGCCCGGCCCCACGCGGAACCGCTCGGCCTCGGGGCCGGCGGTGGCCGCGTTGCTCATCGCGTACGCCACCAGATTGAGCGCCTCGGTGGCGTTCTTGGTGAACACGACCTCGCCGGGCTCCGCGCCGATGAACGAGGCGATCGTGGCGCGCGCCGCCTCGTACCGCTCGGTGGACTCCTCGGCCAGCAGGTGCGCGCCGCGGTGCGGGGCGGCGTTGTGGCGCTCGTAGAACTCGCGCTCGGCCTCCAGCACCGCGACCGGCTTCTGGGAGGTGGCCCCGGAATCGAGGTAGACCAGCGGCCGCCCGCCCCGCACGGTGCGTGCCAGCAGCGGGAAGTCCTTCTTGATCTCCTCGGGCAGCAGGGTCATAGCGACGCGCCCGCCTTCGTGTACTTCTCGTAGCCCTCGTTCTCCAGGACCTCGGCCAGCTCGGGACCGCCCGCCTCGACGATCCGGCCGTCGGCGAACACGTGCACGAAGTCCGGCTTCACGTACCGCAGGATGCGCGTGTAGTGCGTGATCAGCAGCACGCCGGCGTCGCCGCTCGAGCCGAACCGGTTGATGCCCTCGGAGACGACCTTGAGGGCGTCGACGTCCAGGCCGGAGTCGGTCTCGTCCAGCACCGCGATCTTGGGCTGGAGCATCTCCAGCTGCAGGATCTCGTGGCGCTTCTTCTCGCCGCCGGAGAAGCCCTCGTTGAGGCTGCGCTGGGCGAACGCGGGGTCGATGGACAGGTTCTGCATCGCCTGCCGCATCTCCTTGGAGAACTCGCGCAGCTTGGGCGCCTCGCCGCGCACCGCGGTGACCGCCGAGCGCAGGAAGTTGGACACCGACACGCCCGGCACCTCGACCGGGTACTGCATCGCCAGGAACAGCCCGGCGCGGGCGCGCTCGTCGACGCTCATCGCCAGGACGTCCTCGCCGTCCAGCGTGACGCTGCCCGCGGTCACCTCGTACTTGGGGTGGCCGGCGATGGCGTAGGCGAGGGTGGACTTGCCGGAGCCGTTCGGCCCCATGATCGCGTGGGTCTCGCCGGACCGCACCGTCAGGTCGACCCCGCGCAGGATCTCCTTGGCCCCGTCGGCGCCCTGGCCGACGGAGACGTGCAGGTCGCGGATCTCTAGGGTGGCCATATCTCTTGTGAACTCTCTGTCGTATCCGGAGCGGTCTCGGGGACGGCCGTCGGCCGTCTACTCGTCGCCTCCGTCCAGGGAGACGTAGACGTCGCCGTCCTGCACCTTCACCCGGTAGGTGGCGATCGGCTGGGTGGCGGGCGGGTTGGTGGGCTTGCCGGTGCGCAGGTCGAAGCACGAGCCGTGCAGCCAGCACTCGATCGTGCCGTCGTACACCTCGCCCTCCGACAGCGACACCTCGGCGTGCGAGCAGATGTCGTTGACCGCGAACACCTCGTCGCCGCTGCGCACCAGCGCCACCGGGGTGTCGTCGACCTCCACGCCGAGCACTCCGTCGACGGGGATGTCGGCGAGCGGGCAGACCTTGACGAAACGCCCCTCGGGGGCCTGCCCTTCGGGCTTCGGGGTAGACGGCATTACTCGTGCGCCTCCTGCTCCAGTTCGGCCTCGATCGCCTCGGCCACCTTGTCCCGCACCTCGGCAACCTCGATCTTGTCGATCAGCTGGCCGAGGAACCCGCGCACCACCATGCGGCGCGCCTCGTCCCGCGGAACGCCGCGGGACTGCAGGTAGAACAGATGCTCGTCGTCCAACCGCCCGGACGTCGAGGCGTGCCCGGCGCCCACCACCTCGCCGGTGAGGATCTCCAGGTTGGGCACCGAGTCGACCCGCGTCCCGTCGGTCAGCACCAGGTTGCGGTTCAGCTCGTAGGTGTCGGTGCCCTCGGCCTCCGCGCGGATGAGGACGTCGCCGATCCACACCGCGTGCGCGTCCTGGTCCTGCAGCGCGCCGCGGTAGTCGACGCGGCTGCGGCAATGCGGCACGGCGTGGTCGACCAGCAGCCGGTGCTCCAGGTGCTGGCCGCCGTCGGCGAAGTACACCCCGTACAGCTCGGCGTCGCCGCCGGGGCCGGTGTAGACGACCGACGGGGAGATCCGCACCAGGTCGCCGCCCAGCGACACGTTGTGCCCGGTGAAGCGGGCGTCGCGGCCGAGCCGGGCGTGCTGGTGCGACACGTGGACGCTGTCGTCGTCCCATTCCTGCAGGCTGATCACCGACAGGGACGCGCCGTCGCCCACGATGAACTCGACGTTGTCGGCGTAGGTGGCCGAGCCGCGGTGGCTGAGCACCACGGTGGCCACGGCGAACGGCTCGACCACGACGGTGGTGTGGCCGTAGGCGGCGCCGGAGGCGTCCTCGCCGCGCAGCCGCAGCACGGTCGGCGCGGACGCGACGGCCTCCTTCGGCACGGTGACCACGGTGGCGCGGTCGAACGACTCCCACGCCTGCGCGCTCACCCGGTCGGCCGGGACGTACGCGCTGCCGACGCGCTCGTCGTCGCGGCCGACGGTCTCCACCGTCACCTCGGGCGCGGCGTCGACCTCCACCACGACCTTGCCGCCCTCGGCGGCGGTGCCGTTGTGCAGGCCGCGCAGGCGGCGCAGCGGCGTGAAGCGCCACTCCTCCTCGCGCCCGGTGGGCACCTCGAAGTCGCCGACCTTGTAGGACGACCTCGCGTGCAGGCTCGACACCGGGGTGCCGGTCTGCAGGCCCATCAGCCCACCGCCCCTTCCATCTGCAGCTCGATCAGCCGGTTCAGCTCCAGCGCGTACTCCATGGGCAGCTCGCGCGCGATCGGCTCGACGAACCCGCGCACGATCATCGCCATGGCCTCGTCCTCGCTCAGGCCCCGGCTCATCAGGTAGAACAGCTGGTCCTCCGACACCTTGGAGACGGTGGCCTCGTGGCCCATCTCCACGTCGTCCTCGCGCACGTCCACGTACGGGTAGGTGTCGGACCGGCTGATCTGGTCGACCAGCAGCGCGTCGCACTTGACGGTGGACTTGCTGTGCTGGGCGCCCTCCTGGATCTGCACCAGGCCCCGGTAGGAGGTGCGGCCGCCGCCGCGCGCCACCGACTTGGACACGATGGTGGACGAGGTGTTGGGCGCGGCGTGCACCATCTTGGCGCCCGCGTCCTGGTGCTGGCCCTCGCCCGCGAACGCGATCGACAGCGTCTCGCCCTTGGCGTGCTCGCCCAGCAGGTACACCGCCGGGTACTTCATGGTGACCTTGGAGCCGATGTTGCCGTCGATCCACTCCATGGTGGCGCCCTCGTAGGCGACGGCGCGCTTGGTCACCAGGTTGTAGACGTTGTTCGACCAGTTCTGGATGGTCGTGTAGCGGCAGCGGGCGTCCTTCTTGACGATGATCTCCACGACCGCGGAGTGCAGCGAGTCCGACTTGTAGATCGGCGCGGTGCAGCCCTCGACGTAGTGCACGTAGGCGCCCTCGTCGACGATGATGAGGGTCCGCTCGAACTGGCCCATGTTCTCGGTGTTGATCCGGAAGTAGGCCTGCAGCGGGATCTCCACGTGCACGCCCGGCGGGACGTAGATGAACGAGCCGCCCGACCACACCGCGGTGTTGAGCGCGGCGAACTTGTTGTCGCCCGCGGGGATCACCGAGCCGAAGTACTCCTGGAAGATCTCCGGGTGCTCGCGCAGCCCGGTGTCGGTGTCCAGGAAGATGACGCCCTTCTGCTCCAGGTCCTCGCGGATCTTGTGGTAGACCACCTCGGACTCGTACTGGGCGGCCACGCCGGCGATCAGCCGCTGCTTCTCGGCCTCGGGGATGCCCAGCTTGTCGTAGGTGTTCTTGATGTCGGCCGGGAGCTCGTCCCAGCTCGTCGCCTGCTTCTCGGTGGAGCGGACGAAGTACTTGATGTTGTCGAAGTCGATCTCGGACAGGTCCGAGCCCCAGGTGGGCATCGGCTTCTTGGAGAACAGCCGCAGCCCCTTGAGGCGAAGGTCCAGCATCCAGTCGGGCTCGCCCTTCTTGGCCGAGATGTCGCGCACGACCTCCTCGTTCAGGCCGCGGCGCGCCGACGCGCCGGCCGTGTCGGGGTCGGCCCAACCGAACTTGTACCGATCGAGCCCCTCTAGTTCGGGGTGGGCTGCCGTCGTCATAGGGAGGTCCTCCCGGACTCCTCGTCACTGGTCATATTCACTTCGGGGAGCCGCTCCCCGCGTCCGCCGCCGCGTCCCCGGAGCGCCCCGCGGGCGCGCCCTCCGGCCGCTCGGCCGGCGGCGCCTGCGACGTGCCGGCCCCCTCGCACAGGGACCGGGGGCTCACGTGGGTCGTGCAGATGCCGTCGCCGTGGGCGATGGTCGCCAGGCGCTGGACGGGCGTGCCCAGCAGCCGGCTGAACGCCTCGGTCTCGGCCTCGCACAGCTGCGGGAACTCCGCCGCCACATGCGCGACGGGGCAGTGGTGCTGGCACAGCTGCTCGCCGCCGCCGGGACGGGGCGCCTCGGCCGCGGCGGCCGCGTACCCGTCCCCCGACAGCGCCTCGGCCAGCTTCCGGACCCGCTGGTGGGGCGGGGCCGCCTGCACGACCGGGTGGTAGCGCCGCTCCAGGTCGGCGATCTGCCGCCGGGCGAACTCGGCGACCGCGCGCTCGCCGTTCTTCTCGGCCAGGAACCGCAGGGCCGCGGTCGCCAGGTCGTCGTAGGCGTGCACGAACGCGCTGCGCCCGGCGTCGGTGATGGCGAACCATTTGGCCGGGCGGCCGCGCCCGCGGCGCGCCTGCGGCCGCGCCCGGCGAACCTCGATCATCCCCTCAGCGAGCAGCGCGTCCAGGTGCCGCCGGACGGCGGCGGGCGTCAGCCCGACCCGTTCGCCCAGCGCGGAGGCGGTGATCGGGCCGTGTTCGAGGATGAGCCGCGCCACGCGGGCACGGGTGTCGCGTTCGGCGGCGCCGTGCCGCTCACCCGGTGCCGCGGCGGGGCCCGGCGACGGCACACCGGACCGCGCGGCGGCGGCCAGCGTCCTCGTCGATCCCTCGCTCACGTTTTTCACAACATCAGTGTGCCCTAATTCCTTCCCGCCGACCAACCCGATCCCGATGTCATCGGTCACGCAGGTAAGCCTTACCTAAGTCGATCTCCGGGAGGGCGCGCGCCGCCGCGCGGGCGTTCATCCCGCGCCTCGGAAAATCACATTCGGCGAAGGCGTTTCAGAAGGCGTATCAATCGGGTGTCCGGATCAGTCGGGTGTCTGGATCAGTCGGGTGTCCGGATCAGCGACGGCGGTGCCGACCGCGCCGGCGGCCGCCGATCCCGTCGAGGTTCGCGGCGGCGACGGCGGCCACCGCGAAGCCCACCGCGAGCAGGGCGCCCGCCGCCACCGCCGGCACGGGCACCCGCCACGAAGGCCCGCCGGGCGCGCTCGGCTCGTGGCGGCCGAAGGTCGCCAGCCGCCGGGCGTAGTCCGGGTCCTCGGCGGCGGTCCGCTCGGCGAGCTCGTCCAGGATGCGTCGCTCTGACGGCGACAGCGCCATAACTTCCCCCCAACGCGAACTTGCACGTGAGCAGGCAGTTTATTGACCGAAGCCTGACCTTTGACAGCCCTCCCCCTGGTCAGGGGCGCGGCGGGCGGGTTCCGGCATGGCTCGCATATGGGGGGCACCGGTCGCCGAGCCGTCCGCGCCCGGACCTAGACTCGACTCCATGGCACCCCCCGGAGGCAACGGCAACGCGGTCGAGCTGGACGGCCTGGTCAAGCGCTACGGCCGGACCACCGCCGTGGACGGCCTGTCGCTGCGGGCCGCACGGGGAGCCGTCACCGCGCTGCTCGGCCCCAACGGCGCCGGCAAGACCACCACGATCGAGATCTGCGAGGGGTTCCGCCGCGCCGACGGGGGGACCGTCCGCGTGCTCGGCCTCGACCCGGTCGCCGACGCGCGCGCCCTCAAGCCGCGCGTCGGGGTGATGCCGCAGACCGGCGGCGTCCCCGGCACGGCCCGCGCGGGCGAGTTCCTGCGCCTGGTCGCCTCGTTCCACGCCCGCCCCCTGGACCCGGCCGCCCTGCTCGACCGGCTCGGCCTGACGGCGCACGCCCGCACGCCGGTGCGCCGCCTGTCGGGCGGGCAGCGGCAGCGCCTGTCGCTGGCGGCGGCCATCGTGGGACGCCCCGAGCTGGTGTTCCTGGACGAACCCACCGCCGGCCTGGACCCGCAGGCCCGGCACGCCACCTGGGAGCTGGTCGAGCAGCTGCGCGCCGCCGGGGTGTCGATCGTGCTGACCACGCACTACATGGACGAGGCCGAACGCCTCGCCGACCACGTCGTCATCGTCGACCGCGGCAGCGTGGTGGCCGAGGGCCGCCCGGCCGAGCTGACCGGCGCCGAGCGGCAGCTGCGCTTCCGCGCCCGTCCCGGCCTGGACCTGGAGGAGCTGCTGTCGGCCCTGCCGCCGGGCAGCGCCGCCAAGGAGTCCCCGGCCGGGCACTACCTGGTGGAGGGCGAGGTCGAGCCGGAGCTGCTGGCCACCGTCACCGCCTGGTGCGCCTCCCACGGGGTCCTGACCGAGGACCTGCGCATCGAGCGCCGCACCCTGGAGGACGTCTTCTTGGAGCTGACCGGACGGGAGCTGCGGTCATGACCTCGGCCGCCCGCGAGCCCGCGCGGCAGGGCGCCCTCGACTTCGCCCCGGCGCCGGGCGCCGCGCCCCTCCCGCGCATGATTCTCGCCCAGACCGGCTACGAGCTGCGCACCCTGCTGCGCAACGGCGAGCAGCTGCTGCTCACGCTGGTCATCCCGGTGGTGCTGCTGGCGCTGTTCGGCGGCACGTCCCTGCTGGACCTCGGGCCCGGCCCGCGCGTGGACTTCCTGGCGCCCGGGATCCTGGCCCTGGCGGTGATGTCCACCGCGTTCACCGGCCAGGCCATCGGCACCGGGTTCGAACGGCGCTACGGCGTCCTCAAACGGTTGGGCGCCACGCCGCTGCCGCGCTCCGGCCTGATCGCCGCCAAGACCCTCACGGTGATCGCGGTGGAGGTGGTGCAGGCGGCGGTCATCTGCGCGGTCGCGGCGGCCATGGGCTGGCGTCCGCACGGCGACCCGCTGTCGGTGCTGGCGCTGGTGCTGCTCGGCACCGCCGCGTTCAGCGGCTTCGGCCTGCTCATGGCCGGGACGCTGCGCGCCGAGGCCACGCTCGCCGCGGCCAACCTCGTCTACGTGCTGCTGCTGGCGGTGGGCGGCGTGGTGTTCCCGCTGGACTCCTTCCCGTCGGGGCTGCGGGACGCGCTGGGGCTGCTGCCGATCTCCGCGCTGGCCGAGGGGCTGCGCGACGTCCTGCGCGACGGCGCGGCGCTGCCCGGCGGCCCGCTGCTGGTCCTGGCGGTGTGGGCGGCCGCGGGGCTGGTCCTCGCCGCCCGGTTCTTCAAGTGGGAGTGACGCGTGGCGCTCGCTGAGGCACCCGGCTCGTACGGACGTCCCGGCGGGTTCGCCGGACGCGCGCGGCCGCTGTCCCTGGGGGCCGTGCCGCCGCCCGCGCTGATCCTGCTCGGCATCCTGTCGGTGCAGGTGGGCGCCGGGCTGGCCAAGCACATGTTCGACCGGCTGCCGCCCTCCGCGGTGGTCGCGCTGCGGCTGTGCACCTCGGCGGTGGTGCTGGCGTTCGTCACGCGCGGGGCGCTGCGGGCCGCGCTGCGCGGCCGGTCCGGGCGCGACCTGGCCGTGGTGACCGGGTTCGGGCTGACGCTGGCGCTGATGAACTTCTCCATCTACCAGTCGTTCGCCCGCATCCCGCTGGGCGTCGCGGTGACCATCGAGTTCCTGGGGCCGCTGGCCGTGGCCATCCTGGGCTCGCGGCGGCCCCGCGACGCCGTGTGGGCCGTGCTGGCATTCACGGGCGTGCTGATGCTGTCGCGCGGCGGCGACATGGACCCCGTCGGCATCGCGTTCGCCCTGGTGGCCGGGGTGTGCTGGGCGGGCTACATCCTGCTGAGCGCGGCGACCGGGCGGCGCTTCCCCGGCTCCACCGGCCTCGCCGCCGCCAGCGTGGTCGGCACCGCGGCGATCATGCCGCTCGGGGTCGCCTCGGGCGGCGGGACGCTGATCGACCCGCAGCTGCTGCTGTTCGGGTTCGGCGTGGGCCTGCTGTCGTCGGTCATCCCCTACAGCCTCGAGCTCGAGGCGCTGCGGCGCATGCCCGCGCGGGTGTTCGGCGTCCTCATGAGCCTGGAGCCGGCCGTGGCCGCCCTGATCGGCGTGGCGCTGCTGGGCGAGGTGCTGTCGGCCCGCCAGTGGGCGGCGATCGGGTGCGTGATCATCGCCTGCGTCGGCGCGACCCGCGGCCAGGAGGAGCCGTCCGCCTGAGCCGCCGCCGCGGTGGCGACGCGGCGCCGGCGCGTGAAAGGATCATCCGCAGGACGAACCGAAAGGAGCCGCCGTTGATCGGCCGCGCAGACGACCAGGGACTGCCGCCCGAGTTCTTCGAGGCGGGGACGGCGTCGTTCGTCGACTTCCTGCGCGCCCACTCCCCCGATCTGCTGCCCGTCAACCGCCTGGGACGCGACGGCGGCGCGCCGCTCGACCTGCCGCACGGCACCACCGTGCTGGCGCTGACCTACGCCGACGGCGTCATGATGGCCGGCGACCGCCGCGCCACCCGCGCCAACGAGATCGCCTACCGCGAGCTCGAGAAGGTGCAGCGGGCCGACGAGTACTCGATCGTGGCGTTCGCGGGCACCGTCGGCCTCGCGATGGAGATGGTGCGGCTGTTCCAGGTCGAGCTGGAGCACTACGAGAAGATGGAGATGTCGCGGCTGTCGCTGGCGGGCAAGGCCCGCCGCCTCGGCGCCGTCGTGCGGGCCAACCTCGCCCAGGCCATGCAGGGCCTGGCGGTGGTGCCGCTGTTCGCCGGATACGACCCCGACGAGGGCCGCGGCCGCATCTACACCTACGACATCACCGGCTCCCCGCAGGAGGCGCGCGACTTCCACGCCGAGGGGTCGGGCTCCCCCGCCGCCCGCGGCGCGCTGAAGAAGCTCTACCGGCCCGGGCTGGACGAGCGGGACGCCGCCGCGGTGTGCGTCCACGCCCTCTACGACGCCGCCGACGAGGACGCCGCCACCGGGGGCCCCGACCGGTCCCGGCGCATCTACCCCTCCATCGCGGTCGCCACCGACGACGGCTTCCGCGCCCTGTCCGCCGAGCGGGTCGGCGAGATCGTCGAGGAGGTCGTGCGGGCCCGCCACGAGCGTCCCGACGGTCCGGTCGCGCCGATCCGCTGAGCCCGCGGCGCCGCCCGCGCCCGCGCCGCGGACCGTCGGACCCGGCTCCTAGACTGCCCGTATGGCACGGGCGAACGACGAGGCCGCCGACCTCGTCCAGGAGCTGGCGGACCTGCTGTCGATCACCGGGGGCGACGCGTACAAGATCCGGGCCTACGAGAAGGCGGCGCGGGCGATCGCGGGCTACCCCGAGGACATCTCCGGGCTCGACCTGGCCGGGCTGAAGAAGATCCCCGCGGTCGGGGACGCGATCGCCAAGAAGCTGCTCGACTACCTGGCCACCGGCACCATCCGGCAGGTCGAGGAGCTGCGCGCGCAGATCCCGGCGGGCGTGCGGGCCCTGACCTCGATCCCCACGCTCGGCCCCAAGAAGGCCATGGCCCTGTACGAGGCGCTCGGCGTCTCCTCCGTGCCCGAGCTGGCCGAGGCGATCCGCCAGGGGCGGCTGCGCGACCTGAAGGGCTTCGGCGCCAAGACCGAGGAGAACATCCTGCGCGGCATCGAGCTGATGCGGCAGGCGGGCGAGCGGGTCCTCATCGACGTGGCCGCCGAGCTGGCCGAGGAGGTCGTCGGGCGGCTGGCGCAGGTCACCGGGTGCACCCGCTGCGCCTACGCCGGGTCGCTGCGCCGCATGCGCGAGACGATCGGGGACGTCGACGTCCTGGCCGCCTCCCGCGACCCGGGCCCGCTGATGGAGGCGTTCACCGCGCTGCCGTACGTCACCGAGGTCATCGCCCGCGGCGAGAAGAAGACGTCCGTGCGCACCGCCAAGGGCCTGCAGGTCGACCTGCGGGTCGTCCCGCCCGAGTCGTGGGGCGCCGCGCTGCAGTACTTCACCGGCTCGCAGGCGCACAACATCCGCACCCGGGAGATCGCCGTGCGCGCCGGGCTGAAGCTGTCGGAGTACGGGCTGTTCGACGCCGACACCGGCGAGCTCATCGTCTCGGAGACCGAGGAGGAGGTCTACCACCGCCTCGGCCTGCCGTGGATCCCTCCCCCGCTGCGCGAGGACGGCGGCGAGATCGAAGCCGCCCTGGCCGGCGAGCTGCCCCGGCTGGTCGCCGTCGAGGACCTGCGCGGCGACCTGCACAGCCACACCGACCTGACCGACGGCACCGCGTCGCTGGAGGACATGGTCGCCGCGGCCGAGCGGCGCGGCCTGGAGTACTACGCCGTCACCGACCACGCGCCCGACCTGTTCATGCAGCGCATGACCGACGAGAAGGCGCTGGCGCAGCGCGCGGCGATCCGCGCCCTGCAGGAGCGCCACCCCCGGCTGACGCTGCTGCACGGCACGGAGCTGAACATCGACCCGGACGGCGGCGTCGACTGGGACGCCGGGTTCCTCGCCGGGTTCGACGTCTGCGTGGCGTCGGTGCACTCGCACTTCACCCAGGACCGGGCCGCGATGACCCGCCGTCTCGTCCGGGCGTGCGAGAACCCGCACGTCCACGTGATCGGCCATCCCACCGCCCGCCTCCTCGGCAAGCGCCCGCCCGTCGACGCCGACTGGGACGAGGTCTTCACGGCGGCGGCCCGCACCGGCACGGCCCTGGAGATCGACGCCTTCCCCGACCGCCTGGACCTGCCCGCCGACCTGATCCGCCGCGCCAAGCGCTTCGGCGTCAAGTTCTCCATCGACACCGACGCCCACGCGGTCGGCCACCACCGCAACATCCGCTACGCCGTCGGCACCGCCCAGCGCGGCTGGCTGACCCCCGACGACGTCATCAACACCTGGCCCCTCGACCGCCTGCGCGCCTTCCTCCGCAAGCGCTGACGCCGCCCCGCCGGTGTCCACGCGCCGAACCGGAGTTCCGCGACGACACGCCGCCGTGGCGCGCCCCCGGCCGGGACCGGACGCCGGGCCGCCCCCGGGCCGTGGCGCCGCCGACGGGTCAGGCGGGCTGCGGAGCCTCGGTCGGGCCGGGAGCGGGCGCCGGAGCGGGCTGGGAGCCGCGGTCGCGGACGGCGAGGAGAAGCCGGAGGACGACGATCCACATCAGAGCGGAGCCGATCATGTGCAGCACCACCAGCGGCGCGGGGACGCCCAGGAAGTACTGGACGTAGCCGACCAGCCCCTGTCCCAGCTCCAAGGCGAACAGCGCCTGGGCCAGGCGGCGCACGGCGGGTGGCGCGTCCGTCCGGTGGAGCGCGGCCAGGAGCGCGACGGTGAGGGCGACGGTGGTCCACGCGAGGAGGCTGTGGACCCGGGTGACGTCCTCGATGTTGAAGCCGAAGCGGCGGGAGTCGGCGTCGCCGGCGTGCGGGCCGGTGCCGGTGACGACGGTGCCGACGACCAGGACGGCGCCGGTGGCGACGGTCAGCGCCCAGGCCAGGCGGCGGACCCACGGGCCGACCAGGGCGCGCGGCGGCGCGTCCCCCTCCCCGGCGCGCACCCACAGCGCCACGCAGAAGACCAGCAGCGCGGGCGACAGCAGGAAGTGCAGCGACACCGACGCCGGGTGCAGTTCGGTGAGCACCACGATGCCGCCGATGATCGCCTGCGCGACGACGCTGAGCGGCTGGGCCGCGGCGAGCAGCACCAGGTCGCGGCGGCGGGGCCGCAGCCGCAGGGCGGCGACGAACACCAGCAGGCCGATGCCCAGCACCAGGAAGGTCACCATCCGGTTGCCGAACTCGATGGCCATGTTGACCGCCGGGTGCTCGGGGCTGTGCGTGGGGACGAGGCTGTCGCCCGTGCACTTGGGCCACTTCGGGCAGCCCAGACCCGACTCGGTGACCCGTACGGCGCCGCCGGTGGCGATGATGACCGCGTTGCCGATCACGCTGAGCAGGGCGAGCAGCCGCAGCGACGCGGCGGTGGGACGCCACACGGCGTCACGGGCTCGGATCAGCGGGGACAGCACTCGATCGGACACGTCCTCATCGTATTGGCGGCTTCCGGCGACCTCGATCCGCCCCCGCCGCAACCCGTCAGAGGCCGTAGGGGCCGTGCGGCGGCACGAAGCCGGAGGGGCCCCACGGCGGCGCGGTCGGCGGCGGCGTCCGCAGGAACGCCTGCCGGGCCAGCGCCATCAGATGCAGCAGCGAGTCGCGGCGCGCGGTGAACCACTGCGGGTCGGCGACGCCGCGTTCGACGCGCTTGTGCAGCAGCGCGATCTCGGTGGCGGCGAGCTGGTAGTCGGCCATGGCGCGGGCCGCGCCGGCGCCGCCGACCATCCGCGCCCAGCGCCGGGCGTACCGCCGGGACGCCATGGACCGCAGCATCTGCACGTCCTGCGGCGTGACCAGCCCGGTGCCGGCGTACATCGGCAGGTACCGCTCGATGAGCCGGACGGTGCCGTGCCGCTCCACCGCCACCAGGACGATCAGGACGAGCAGGACGAAGAAGTCGAGGACGTAGACCACGGCGAGGCCGCCCAGCCCGAACGTCGCGGCGCCGTTCCACAGCCCGTGCAGCAGCATCGCCCCGAACAGGCCCAGCAGCGGGACGATCAGCCGGCCGTGGCGGTGCGTGGCGGCGTAGGCGACGCCGAGGCCGGTCATCGAGGTGAACAGCGGGTGGCTCAGCGGCGAGACGACCCCGCGCAGCACGAAGACGGCGCCGAGCTGGTGCGCGCCGCCCTCCTCGAAGGCGCGCATGTAGTAGGTGACGTTCTCCACCATCGCGAACCCGAGGCCGACCATGCCCGCGTAGATGAGCCCGTCGGCGACGCCGTCGATCTCGTTGCGGCGGAACCACAGCAGGCCGAACAGCACCGCGCCCTTGAGGGTCTCCTCGATCACCGGGGCGCCGACCACGGCGCTGACGACGTGCCCCTCGGCCTCGCCGAAGATCGGCACCGTGACGTAGACCATGCCCACGGTGTTGAGGACCAGCGCCCCGAGGACGGCGACCCCCGCGCCCCACATGAACGAGAACGCCAGCGTGCGCGGCGGCTCGGGCTCCAGCCGGTCCAGGCCGAGCATCAGCGCGATGAGCAGCGGGATCGGCAGCACCGCCAGGATCAGCCCGTTCCAGAAGCCGGCCCCGCCGTACAGGGCGGTGGCGCCCAGCGCCACCAAGGCGCACAGCGAGGTGGCGGTGAGCCCGACGATCAGGCCGATCGGCGGGCGCCCGGGGATCCGTCCCTCGAGCACCGCCTTGGGGTCTACGGGTGCCATGCTCGCGAGCGTAACCGGCCGGTGGACCGAGCGCTAAGCGCGCGCCGTCCGGCCGCGGATCGTCAGTGCAGCAGCGGGTCGACGGCGACGGCCGTGAACAGCAGCGCCAGGTACACGTTGGACAGGTGGAAGAAGCGCATCGGACGCAGGTGCACGCCCGTCACTCCGGCCCGGACGGCCTTGAGCAGGCGGTGCCCCTCCGCGAGGAACACCGCGCCGAGCACGGCGGCCACGGCGCCGTACACCGGGCTCATGGCGGCCACCGGCCACAGCAGCAGCGAGCACGCGACCGTGGCGTAGGTGTAGACGAGGGATTCGATCACGACCCGGCGTTCGCCGGCCACGACGGGCAGCATGGGCACCTTGGCGACCGCGTAGTCCTCGCGGTAGCGCATGGCGAGCGTCCACGTGTGCGGCGGCGTCCACAGGAACACGACGCCGAACAGCACGAACGGGGTCCAGGCGAGGTCGCCGGTGATGGCGGCCCAGCCGATGAGCACCGGCATGCACCCGGCGATGCCGCCCCAGACGACGTTCTGCGCGGTGCGCCGCTTGAGCAGCATCGAGTAGACGAAGACGTAGAAGAGGATCGCGAACGCCGACAGCCCCGCCGCGAGCGCGTTGACGGCGAGCCCGAAGCCCACCGTGGACGCCACGGCCATGACGACGCCGAAGACGAGCGTCTCGGCGGGGCTCACCTGCGCGCGGGCCAGCGGACGGCGCCGGGTGCGGCGCATCTTGGCGTCGATGTCGCGGTCGATGTAGCAGTTGATCGCGTTGGCGGCGCCGGCGGACAGGGTGCCGAACGCCAGCGTGGCCAGCACGGTGCCCAGCGGCGGCACGCCCCCGGCGGCCAGGAACATCACCGGTATGGTGGTGATCAGGAGCAGCTCGATGACGCGGGGCTTGGTCAGCGCCACGTAGGCCCGCAGCAGCTCGGGCAGCGGCCGCCGCCGGGCCGTGATCCGCGGGGCCGCCGCGGGCGCCTCGGGGGGCGTCTCGGTCGGGATCTCGTCCGCGAGATCGACCGCGTACTTGTTACTGAGCACCGTCACAATCGGTCCACGTTCGGCTAGGCATGTGATTTCGCGTACCACCCCGGCGGCGCCCCCGCGTTCTGGGTCGCACCTCGGCCCGGTGAAACGACCGCGGCCGCTGGGAGCGACCGCGCCATCACTGTAGTCCGCCCCCTCCGGAGGTCACGCACCGGGGCGCCGGACGCGCCGCCGCGGCTGCCGCCGCGCGTCCGTGGGAGGCCGCGTCCCCCGGCGGTTCACCCGGGCGGGGGGTTAGGACCGGAGGCGATCGGGCAAGGGTCGACAAGGCGGCACGCCCCCGCCGCCTGTACGGACGTCAACGGCGACGGCACGGCGGTCCGCTAGGCTCGGACCAGCGAAGCATGATCTTCACCGGTCGCGGCGGGACGCCGTCCGCGGACGACTGAGCGTTCGCGCCGCCGACGTGCGTACCGCAGGTCGGCGACGGGTCCGGACCGTGCGGGAAGAACACTCGGGCCGGGCCGCGTTGCCCAGGGGCGGGGCGATAGCGGCGCCTATCGCACACGACAATGCGCCTATCGCACACGACAAATCGAGACAGTGGTTCGAGAGGAGCCTGGCGTTCCGTGACTGGGGACAGCAGCACCTTTGAGTGGTCCGACCTGGACCGGCGGGCCGTGGACGTGATCCGCGCCCTCGCCATGGACGCGGTGGAGGAAGCGGGCTCCGGCCACCCGGGCACGGCGATGAGCCTCGCCCCCGCCGCCTACCTCCTCTTCCAGCGCTTCCTGCGCCACGACCCCACCGACCCCTCGTGGCCCGGCCGCGACCGGTTCGTGCTCTCCTGCGGGCACTCCAGCCTGACCCTGTACATCCAGCTCTACCTGTCGGGCTACCCGCTGACGCTGGACGAGCTGAAGGCGCTGCGCAAGTGGGGCAGCCTCACCCCCGGCCACCCCGAGCACGGGCACACCGCCGGCGTGGAGACCACGACCGGACCGCTGGGGCAGGGCATCGCCAACGCGGTCGGCATGGCGATGGCGGCCCGCCGCGAGCGCGGCCTGTTCGACCCCGACGCCGAGGCGGGCGCGTCCCCGTTCGACCACACCATCTGGGCGTTCTGCTCCGACGGCGACATCGAGGAGGGCATCAGCCACGAGGCCAGCGCCCTGGCCGGGCACCAGAAGCTCGGCAATCTGGTCGTCCTGTACGACGACAACCACATCTCGATCGAGGACGACACCTCGATCGCGATGTCGGAGGACGTGCTGGCCCGGTACGCCGCCTACGGCTGGGACGTGCACCGCGTCGACTGGACCGCGGACGGCGACTACCACGAGGACGTCGAGGCCCTGGCCGCCGCGCTGGAGGCCGCGCGGGCCGAGACGGACCGGCCGTCGATCATCGCGCTGCGCACGATCATCGGCTGGCCCGCGCCGAACAAGAAGAACACCGGCAAGATCCACGGCGCGGCGCTGGGCGCCGACGAGGTGGCCGCGACCAAGCGCATCCTCGGCCTGGACCCCGACAAGACGTTCGACGTGCCCGCCGACGTGCTGGCGCACGCCCGCAAGGTCGCCGACCGGGGCCGCGCGCTGCACGCCGAGTGGAGCAAGAAGTTCAAGGCGTGGCGGGAGGCCGACCCCGAGCGCGCCGCCGAGTACGACCGCATCTCCGAGCGCCGCCTGCCCGACGGCTGGACCAAGGCGCTGCCGGAGTTCGAGCCGGGCAAGGACCTGGCCACCCGCGCGGCGTCCGGGCAGGTGCTCAACGCGCTGGCGCCGGTGCTTCCGGAGCTGTGGGGCGGGTCGGCGGACCTGGCCGAGAGCAACAACACCATGATGAAGGGCGAGCCGTCCTTCATTCCCGAGGAGTTCCAGACCAAGGAGTTCTCCGGCCACCGGTACGGCCGCAACCTGCACTTCGGCGTGCGCGAGCACGCGATGGGCGCGATCTGCAACGGCATCGCGCTGCACGGCGGCACCCGCCCGTACGCCGGGACGTTCCTGGTGTTCAGCGACTACATGCGCCCCGCGGTGCGGCTCGCGGCGCTGATGAAGCTGCCGGTGACGTACGTGTGGACGCACGACTCGATCGGCCTGGGCGAGGACGGCCCGACGCACCAGCCGGTCGAGCACCTGTGGGCGCTGCGCGCCATCCCCGGGCTGGACGTGGTGCGTCCCGCCGACGCCAACGAGACCGCGGTGGCCTGGCGCACGATCCTGGAGCACGGCGACCGCCCGGCCGGGCTGTGCCTGACCCGGCAGAAGGTGCCGACGTTCGAGCGCGGCAA
This sequence comes from Actinomadura rubrobrunea NBRC 15275, assembly GCF_001552235.1. Classification (NCBI taxonomy): domain Bacteria; kingdom Bacillati; phylum Actinomycetota; class Actinomycetes; order Streptosporangiales; family Thermomonosporaceae; genus Actinomadura; species Actinomadura viridilutea. Next base: position 54,728 of record NZ_BCQU01000007.1, read on the forward strand.
CGGGCTGGCGTCGGCCGAGGGCGTCGCCAAGGGCGGGTACGTGCTGGCCGAGGCGGGCGGCGGCCGCCCCCAGGTGATCCTCATCGCCACGGGCAGCGAGGTGCAGCTGGCGCTGGAGGCGCGGGAGATCCTGGAGGCCGAGGGCACGCCGACGCGCGTGGTGTCGATGCCGTGCGTGGAGTGGTTCGAGGCGCAGGACGACGCCTACAAGCAGCAGGTGCTGCCGCCGTCGGTGCTGGCCCGGGTCTCGGTGGAGGCCGGGGTGGCGCTCGGGTGGCGCGACTACATCGGCGACGCGGGCGAGTCGGTCAGCCTGGAGCACTTCGGGGCGTCGGCCGACTACAGGACGCTGTTCGAGCAGTTCGGGCTGACCGCCGAGCGGGTGGTGGCGGCCGCCAAGGCCAGCCTGATCAAGGCGCACGCGGAGGGCGCCGGCCGCGGTGAGACCACCGGCAACTGAGCGCCGTATCCCCGATCGCGACCCCCGAGCAGGAGGAACGAATGAGTGAGACGTTGCGGCGGCTGACCGCCGAAGGCGTGTCCATCTGGCTCGACGACATCAGCCGCGAGCGGCTGCGCACCGGCAACCTCGAGCAGCTGGTCCGGGAGAAGAACGTGACGGGGGTGACCTCCAACCCCACGATCTTCGCCAAGGCGCTGAGCAAGGGCTCGGCGTACGACGACCAGGTCCGCGACCTGGCGGTGCGGGGCGTGGACGTGGAGGAGGCCGTCCGCGCGATCACCACCTACGACATCCGGTGGGGCTGCGACGTGCTGCGCCCGGTGCACGACCGCACCGAGGGGCTGGACGGCCGGGTGTCCATCGAGGTCGACCCGCGGCTGGCCCGCGAGACGGAGAAGACGATCGCCGAGGCGCGGGCGCTGTGGTGGATGGTGGACCGGCCCAACCTGCTCATCAAGATCCCGGCCACCGTGGAGGGGCTGCCCGCGATCTCCGCGGCGCTGGCCGAGGGCATCAGCGTCAACGTCACCCTCATCTTCTCGCTGGAGCGGTACGGGCAGGTCGTCGACGCGTTCTTCGAGGGCCTGGAGCGGGCCCGGGCGAACGGCCGGGACCTGTCGCAGATCGCGTCGGTGGCGTCGTTCTTCGTCAGCCGGGTCGACACCGAGATCGACAAGCGGCTCGACAAGATCGGCTCCGCGGAGGCGGCGAAGCTGCGCGGCAAGTCGGGCGTGGCCAACGCGCGGCTGGCGTACGCGCTGTACGAGGAGAAGTTCTCCTCCGAGCGGTGGCAGGCCCTCAAGGCCGCCGGGGCCCGTCCGCAGCGTCCGCTGTGGGCGTCCACCGGCGTGAAGGACCCGACCCTCCCCGACACCCTCTACGTGGACCAGCTGATCGCCCCGGGCACGGTGAACACGATGCCGGAGGCCACGCTGGAGGCGGTCGCCGACCACGCCGAGGTGCCCGGCAACACCGTGCAGAACGCCTACGACGACGCCCGCGCGCACATGGAGGCGCTCAAGGCGGTCGGCGTGGACTACGACGACGTGGTGCGGGTGCTCGAGGACGAGGGCGTGGAGAAGTTCGAGACGTCCTGGAACGAGCTGCTCGGCACGATCGGCCGCGAGCTGGAGGCCGCGCGGTCGAGGGACGGCGCGGCCGGCGGGGGCGGCGCGTGACGGCGGGGAGCGGCGGTCGCGTCCTCGACGGCCGGAACGGGGGGTATCGGCCATGACCGCGGTGGTGACCGCGGGCGGTGTCTCGGTCACCATCCGGGGCGCCGTCGTCGACGAGAGCGAGACGGTCCTGTCGCGCCTGGTCTCCGACGGCGTGCCGCGCTCCCTGACCTCGGGCCAGCCGACCCTGTGGGGTCCGGACGCGGCGGCGGAGGCGTCGCGGCGGCTCGGGTGGCTGCGGCTGCCCGAGCGGTCGCGGCCGCTGCCGTCGCGGCTGGCGGAGCTGGCGGGCGCCGCCCGCGACGCGGGCCTGGACCGGGTGGTGCTGGCGGGCGTGGGGGGCGCCGCGCTGGCCCCCGAGGTGATCGCCCGCGCGTCTGGAGTGCCCCTGACCGCGCTGGACACCACGGACCCGCTGCAGGTGGGCCGGGCGCTGGACGGCGACCTGCACCGCACGCTCGTGGTGGTCGCCGACCCGTCCGGCGGGAACGTGGAGGCCGACGCGCTGCGCCGGGTGTTCGAGGCCGCGTTCGCGGCCGCCGGGATCACCGGCGCCGACCTGGCCCGGCGGTTCGTGGTCGTCACCGATCCCGGGTCGCCGCTGGCGGAGGCCGCGGGCGCGGCCGGGTACCGGCTGCTGCCCTCCCCCGGGGACGTCGGCGGGCGCTTCGCGGCGCTGTCGGCGCTCGGGCTGGCGCCTCCGGCGCTGGCGGGCGCGGACGTGGCCGGGCTGCTGGAGGACGCGGCGGCGCTGGTCCCGGCGCTGGCCCAGCCGTACGACAATCCGGCGCTGGCGCTCGGCGCGGTGCTCGGCGCGGCGGGGCTGGTCGGCCGGGACAAGCTGCTGATCGCCGACAACGGGTCCGGGCTGGCGGGCCTGGACGGCTGGATCGAGCACATGGTCGCCGAGTCGACCGGCAAGGACGGCCGGGGCCTGCTGCCGGTGGTGGTCGAGGACGTGGACGCGCCGGGGTTCCAGCCCGCCGACGACGTGCGGCGCGTCGTGCTGGGCACCCGCCCGGACGACCCGCGGGCGCGCGGGCCGTTCGGCGAGGAGACCGCGCTGAGCGTGTCCGGCCCGCTGGGCGCGCAGTTCCTGCTGTGGCAGTACGCGACGGCGGTGGCGTGCCGGGTGCTGGGCGTCAACCCGTTCGACCAGCCGGACGTGCAGGCGTCGGAGCGCAACACCGCGGCGCTGCTGCGCGCCGAGGAGGGCGCCGCGCCCACGGTGATCAGCCGGGTTCCGGCGCTGGTGTGCGACGAGGTGGAGGTGCACGCCCCCGAGGAGCTGGTGCGGGGCGTCACCGACCTGGCGGGCGTGCTGGAGACCCTGCTGGAGACGGTGCCCGACGGCGGCTACCTCGCCGTCATGGCGTACCTGGACCGGGAGGGCGACGCGGCGGCGGCCGATCTCCGGCGGCTGCTGGCCGCGCGGGGCGACGCGATCCGCAAGAGCCCCGCGCCGGTCACGTTCGGGTGGGGGCCGCGGCTGCTGCACACCACCGGCCAGTACCACAAGGGCGGCCCGCAGAACGGGGTGTTCCTGCAGATCACCGGGGAGGCGTCGCGGGACGTGCCGGTGCCGGGCAGGCCGTACAGCCTGCGGGAGCTGCAGCTGGCGCAGGCGTTCGGCGACCTGCGCGCGCTGCGCTCGGTGGGCCGCCCGGCGGTCCGCCTGCACCTGCGCGACCGCGCCGAGGGCATCGCCCGCCTGTGCGCGGCGCTCACCGACTGAACCGCCCCGCGCGCTCGGCGGCGCGGGCGGCCGGGCCGGTCCGCCCGGTGCGACGGAAGATCCGCGTCCGGGTCGCCAATGCCCGTTCTCTCCTGGAACGATAGGGCTTCGGGAGGAACGGTGTCCGGATTCGACGTACTGACGCGCGGCGAGGTGCTGGACGCGGCGCTGCAGGCGCGCGACTACCTGGTGAGCTGCGGGGTGCCCGGCGCGCTGGCCGCCAAGGACCCGCGGCTGTGGGGCCGCCGTGCGGTCGACCACAGCCGGCTGGGCTGGCTCGATCTGCCCGTGGCCTCCCGCGGCCTGCTCAACCAGATCGAGCCGCTGGTCACCGAGGCCCGCTACTCCGGCCTGGACCACGTCGTGCTGATCGGCGTGGGCGCCGACGCGCTGCCCGCGCAGGCGATCGTCGAGGCGCACTCCTCCGCCGGGCGGCCGCTGGCCCCCACCGGGCCGTCGGCGGCGCCCGACGCGGCCGGCCGGCCCGAGCCGCCGACCGGCGGGCTGACCGTGCTGGACGGCGGGGACACCGCCGCCCTCGGCTACGCGCTGGACCGGCTGGACCGGACGCTGGTGGTGCTGGCCAGCAAGCCGGGCGTGTCCATCGAGGGCGACGCCTACCGGCGGATCTTCATGGCGGCCTTCCGCGAGCACGGCCTGTCCGAGCGCGAGATCGCCTCCCGCTTCCTGGTGATCACCGACCACGGCAGCCCGCTGCACGACTTCGCCCGCCAGTGCGGCTACCGCATCGGGCTGACCGATCCGTACCTGCCCGGCCACTACGGCGCGCTGTCGGCCTACGGGCTGGTGCCCGCGCTGCTGGCGGGGGCCGACTCCTACCGGGTGCTGGACGAGGCGGCGACCGTGGCCGCGTCGCTGGGCCGCGAGGAGGACAACCCGGGCCTGCTGCTCGGGGCGATCCTGGGCGGCTGCGCGCAGCGCGGCGTCGAGGGCGGCCCGCGCGACAAGGTGATGCTGCGCGAGCCCGGCGGCCCCACCGCGCTGAGCGCCTGGATCGCCCAGCTGCTGGCGGTCGGGACGGGCAAGCGCGGCCGCGGGCTGCTGGCGTTCGACCCGTCCGGCGGATCCGGCGACTGGCCGGACGTGCACAGCATCGCGATCAACCCGCGCGCCGAGGCGACGTCCGAGTGCGACACGTCGCTGTGGGCGCCGCTCGGCGCGCAGTTCCTGCTGTGGGAGTACGCCACGGCGGTCGCGGGCTGGCTGATGGGCGTCAACCCGTTCGAACCCGGCAGCCTGGTGGTGCAGGAGGCCGAGGACGACGCGGCGACGATGCTGCAGGCGGCGGGCACGGGCCCGCTGCTGACCGGCGAGCCGGCGTTCGTCGACGGCGGGATCGAGGTGCACACCGACGTGCCGTCGCTGGGCGGGTCCCGGCTGGAGGGGGTGCTGGACGCGCTGCTGGCGCACATCCCGATGAACGGCTACGTGTCGGTCGCCACGTACGTGTCCGGGGAGATCTCCGGCCGGTACCTGGCGCCGGCGCTGGCCCGGCGCAGCGGCCGTCCCGTCCTGTACGGGCAGGGTCCCGCGTACCCGCACGCCACCGGCCCGGTCCACAAGGACGGCCCCGGCGGCGGCGCGTTCCTGATCGTGACCGGGGAGCCGGCGCCGGACGACCCGCTGGCCGACCATCCGGTGCCGGGCCGCCCGTACGGGCTGGCGAAGCTGCAGCTCGCGCGGGCGCTGGCGGAGGTGCGGTCGCTGCGGCAGCGGGGCCTGCCCGTGGTCCGGCTGCACCTGCGCGACCCGGTGGAGGGCGCGGCCCGGCTCATCGAGGCGGTCCGCGCGGCGCCGGGCGTGCGCACCGGTGTGCGGCCGACCGCGTTCGGCCGCCGCGGCGGCCCGGGCGGGCCGGTGGGACGGACGGGGCTGTGACCGAGTACACCTCGGTCGTCTCGGGCGGAGTCACCGTCACCGCGCGCGATCCCGTGCGCCAGGCGGCCCGGCGGATGCTGGGGCGGCTGTGGATCGACCAGGTCGCCGTCCGGCTGGCCTCGGAGGACGCCACGCTGTGGGCGTCGGCCGCGGCGGAGCGGTCGCGGCGGCCGGGGCGGCGGCTGTGCTGGCCCGGGCAGCCGGGCCCGTCCCGGGCGGTGCTCGACCGCGTCCTGGAGCTGCGGCGCCGGGCGCTCGACGCGGGCCTGACGGAGGTGGCCCTGCTCGGCGGCGGCCCGGCGGCCCGCGCCGCCGACGTGATCGTCCGGCAGTGGGCGGCCGAGCGCGCCGCGGACGGGCCGGCCGCGGAGCGGCCGGCGCAGGGCCGCCCGCTGACGGTGTTCGACAGCGCCGACCCGGAGCCGGTGGCGCGGCTGGCGTCCGACCGCGCGCGGCTCGGCCGCACGCTCGTCGTGGTCGCCGGCGACGACGCGGACGCCGGCGTGCTGAGCCGGGACTTCGCGGCGCTGTTCCGGGAGATCGGGCTGTCCCCGGCGCAGATCGCGCGGCGGTTCGTGACCGTCGCCCCCGCCGGCGGCGGCGCCGCCGAGCTCGCCGCCGAGGCCGGGCACGCGGTGGTCGAGGCGCCGGCGCCGACGGTGTTCGGGGCGCTGTCGCCGTACGCGCTGGTCCCCGCGGGCCTGGCCGGTGCGGACGTGGCGGCGGTGCTGGACGGGGCGACCGCGGTGCTGCCCGCCCTGACCCGCCCGGAGAACAACCCGGGGCTGGTGCTGGGCGCGATCCTGGGCGGCGCGGCGCGCGCGGGCCGCGCCACGGTCGTGCTGGGCGGGTACTCGGCGCGGCCGCCGGAGACGGCCGATTGGATCGCTCCCCTGCTCGCCGGGGCGACGCGCGGACGGCTCCTGCCGGTCGTCCAGCACGGCGGCCTGCCGGTGCTGCCGGACGACGACCTGTTCCTGGTCACCGTGGACGGGCGGCCCCGCCAGGACGACGTCACCGTCTCCGGGCCGCTCGCCGCGCAGCTGGTCGTCTGGGAGTACGCGGCGGCCGTGGCCGCGCACCTGCTGGGCGAGGACCCGTTCGCCGTCCGCGCCGACGACCCCGCCGGCGATCTCGCCGGTAATCTCGTCGGCGGTCCCGACGGCGAGAGCGGCGCCGGGCTCGACGGGGAGCCCGGCGGCACGGCCGACGACGATGTCCACGAGGAAGTCGACGGGGAGGTCGACGGGGAGGTCGACGGGGAGGTCGACGACGACCCCGGCCCCGGCGGCCCGGGCCGCCCCGACGAGGCCGGCGAACCGGTCTTCGTGGACGGGCACGGGAGCGGGGCCGTGGCGGCGCACACCGCCGACCCCGACCTGGCCGCCTGCCGCGACCTGCCCGGCCTGCTGGACGCGCTGGTCTGGCGGGTCGGCGACGACGGGCATCTGGCGATCGTCGCGTTCCTCGACCCGGACCGCGGCGGAGGGCAGGGCGCGCAGGTCAGGCGGCTGGCCGGGGTGATGGCCGCGCGCACGTCCCGGCCCGTGACGGTCAGCTGGGGCCGCCGCCTCCCGGCGGTCGGGAATGACCGCCGGGAGAAGGGCGTCTATCTGATGCTGACCGGAAACGTCCGCTGCGACGTGCCGGTCGCCGGACGGCGACGCCGGCTGGGCTCCGCGCAGCCGGCGCGGGCACTGGCCGCGGCGCGGGCGGCGCGACGGAGCGGGCGCCCGGTAGTCCGACTCCATCTGCACGACCGCCGGTCGGGCCTGGCCCGACTGCTCGACATCGCCCGGGGAGGGGCATGAGCTCGGCTCGGCCGAGCGCACGTACCACGAACCAGCAAGCCGACATTCGACCCGAGACCCAGCCGATACGACGGCCCGCGCACGGGGGGCACCCGGGGAAATGCGCGCGGCCACGGGAGATAGCAGGATGAATCAGTGGGCAGGAACGGTCCACGGCATAGTGCGGGAAGAGAGGGCCGCCACGTGACCATCGCACACAACCCGCTCCGGGACCCGCGGGACAAGCGGTTGCCCCGGGTGGCCGGGCCCTGTGTCCTGGTCCTGTTCGGAGTCACCGGAGACCTGTCGCGCAAGAAGCTGCTGCCCGCCATCTACGACCTGGCCAACCGGGGGCTGCTGCCGCCGGGGTTCTCGCTGGTGGGCTTCGCCCGCCGCGACTGGGAGCACGAGGACTTCCGGCAGATCGCCTACGAATCGGTCAAGAAGTACGCCCGCACGCCCTTCCGGGAGGACGTCTGGCGTCACCTCTCCGAGGGCATGCACTTCGTGCCGGGCGAGTTCAGCGACCCGGGCGCGTTCGAGGCGCTGGCCATGGCCGTCAAGGAGCTCGACCAGACCCGCGGCACGGGCGGCAACTACGCGTTCTACCTGTCCATTCCGCCCAAGTTCTTCCCCCAGGTGGTCGAGCAGCTGCAGCGCGCCGGGCTGGCCGACCGGTCCCAGGGGTGGCGGCGCGTGGTCATCGAGAAGCCGTTCGGCCACGACCTGGCCAGCGCGATCGAGCTGAACGACACGGTGCACCGGGTCTTCCCCGAGGAGTCGATCTTCCGGATCGACCACTACCTCGGCAAGGAGACCGTGCAGAACATCCTGGCGCTGCGGTTCGCCAACGAGATGTTCGAGCCGATCTGGAACCGGTCGTACGTCGACCACGTGCAGATCACGATGGCCGAGGACATCGGCATCGGCGGCCGGGCCGGGTACTACGACGGCATCGGCGCCGCCCGCGACGTGATCCAGAACCACCTGCTGCAGCTGCTGGCGCTGACGGCGATGGAGCCGCCCGTGTCGTTCAGCGCCGAGGCGGTGCGCGCGGAGAAGGCCAAGGTGCTGTCGGCGGTGCGCCTTCCCGACGACCTGTCGCTGGCCACCGCGCGCGGCCAGTACGCCGCCGGCTGGCAGGGCGGCGTGAAGGTGCGCGGCTACCTGGAGGAGGACGGCATCCCCAGCGACTCGCGCACCGAGACCTACGCCGCGGTCAAGCTGGAGATCGGCAACCGGCGCTGGGCGGGCGTGCCGTTCTACCTGCGCACCGGCAAGCGGCTGAGCCGCCGGGTCACCGAGGTCGCGGTGATCTTCCAGCGGGCGCCGCACCTGCCGTTCTCCGAGACCGACACCGAGGAGCTGGGGCAGAACGCGCTGGTCATCCGGGTGCAGCCGGACGAGGGCATCACCGTGCGGTTCGGTTCCAAGGTGCCCGGCTCCTCGATGGAGGTGCGGGACGTCAACATGGACTTCGCCTACGGCGAGTCGTTCACCGAGTCCTCGCCCGAGGCCTACGAACGGCTGCTGCTGGACGTGCTGATCGGCGATCCGCCGCTGTTCCCCCGGCAGGAGGAGGTCGAGCTGTCCTGGCGGATCCTGGACCCGGTGGTGGAGTACTGGGCGAGCCAGCCCGAGATCGACCAGTACAAGTCCGGCGGGTACGGGCCCGAGAGCGCCGACGCGCTGATGGCGCGCGACGGGCGCGCATGGAGGCGACTGTAAGAGATGAACATCGATCTGGCCGACACCACCACGCGCCGCATCCAGGACGCGCTGACGCAGGCCCGGCATCTGATGGGCGGCCCGGCGGTCGGGATGGTGCTCACCCTGATCATCGTGACGGACGAGTCGGCGCAGTACGACGCGGTGCGCGCGGCGACCGAGGCGTCGCGCGAGCACCCCTGCCGGGTCCTGACGGTGATCTCCCGGGACGCGCGCGGCAGCTCGTCCCGGCTGGACGCCGAGATCCGCATGGGCGAGACGGGCCCCGGCGAGACCGTGCTGCTGCGCATGTACGGGCCGCTCGCCGAGCACGCCGACTCGGTGGTCACCCCGCTGCTCATGCCGGACACGCCGGTCGTGACGTGGTGGCCGGGCGGCAGGGTGCCCGAGGTGCCGAGCCGCGACCCGCTCGGCAGCCTCGCGCAGCGCCGCGTCACCGACTCCTACGCCGCCGCCGACCGGCTCGGCACGCTGGCGCGGCTGGCCGACGTCTACGCCCCCGGCGACACCGACTTCGCCTGGACCCGGCTGACCTCCTGGCGGTCGCTGCTGGCGGCCGCGCTGGACCAGCCCCACGGCGAGATCCTCTCCGGGGAGGTGACGGCCGAGCCGGACAGCCCCAGCGCGGAGCTGCTGGCGGCCTGGCTGTCGCTGCGGCTGGGCGTGACGGTGACGCGGCGGCTCTCCGACGGTCCGGGCATCACCGGGGTCCGGCTGGCCACCACCGAGGGCGACATCGTCGTGTGCCGCCCCGACGGCCGGGTGGCCACGCTGACGCGGCCCGGGCAGCCCGACCGGCAGGTGTCGCTCATGCGCCGCCCGATGGCCGAGCTGCTGGCCGAGGAGCTGCGGCGGCTCGACCCCGACGAGGTGTACCGGGAGGCGGCGTCCCGGTTCGCCAAGGAGCTGGCCGCCGCCCAGCACCGGCGAGAGGAGTTCGCCGCCGCCGCCGACGGCGGGATCGCCGCGCCCGCGCGGCCGGCCGGGCCGTCCGGCGACGGGGCGCGGACGTCCGGAGCGGAGGGGGCATGACCACACCGACCGTGCTGATCCACCGCGACCAGGAGCTGCTGGCCCGCGCGGTGGCGGCCCGCCTGGTCACCCGTCTGGTCGACGTGCAGGCGGCGCGGGGCTCGGCGTCGGTGGTGCTGACCGGCGGCGGGGTGGGCACCGCGGTGCTGGCCGAGCTGGCCGAGAGCCGCGCCCGCGACGCGATCGACTGGCGGGCGCTGGACATCTGGTGGGGGGACGAGCGGTTCCTGCCGACCGGCGACCCCGAGCGCAACGAGACCGGCGCCCGCAAGGCGCTGCTCGACCATGTGGACGTGGATCCGGCGCGGGTGCATCCGATGCCGTCCACCGACGGACCGGACGGCGCCGACCCCGAGGCGGCGGCCGAGCGGTACGCGGCCGAGCTGCGCGCCGCGGCCCGCCCCGAGGACCACGGTCCGGTCCCGTCCTTCGACGTGCTGATGCTGGGCCTCGGGCCGGACGCGCACGTCGCGTCGCTGTTCCCCGAGATGCCCGCCCTGTACGAGGAGGAGCGGACGGTCGTGGCGGTGCGGGGCGCGCCCAAGCCGCCGCCGACGCGCCTGTCGCTGACGCTGCCCGCGATCCGCGCGGCCCGCGAGGTGTGGGTGGTCGCGGCGGGCGGGTCCAAGGCCCCGGCGGTGCGGCTGGCGCTGTCGGAGGCCGGGCCGATGCAGGTGCCGGGCGCGGGCGCCCGGGGACGGCAGCGGACGCTGTTCCTGCTCGACCGGGCCGCCGCGGCGCAGCTGCCACCGGGCATCGACCGCATGAGCTCGCCGTAACGGCGGTTTCGGCGAAGGCGCCGGGTCCTCTCGGGGCCCGGCGCCGTCGCACCGCCGGAACGGACCTCCCGGTCGGCCGGACGTCGACGAAAGTCGATTCCGGCATCGACCTGCGGACATGGGCGGCCCGACAGGCGGCCGGTAGGTTGGGTCGGGTGCTGCTGCGTCGCTCCTCCCGCGAGTGGGTCGACGACGTCGCCGTCGCGGCCGCCGCGGCCCTGCTGAGCTTCCTGCTGTTGCTGGGCGCCCGCGCCGACTACGACCCCGACCCGCCGCTGTCCGCCGAGGTCGCGTTCGGCGGCGCGTCGCTGGCGCTGCTGATGCTGCTGCGCCGCCGCCGGCCCCTGCTGGTCTGGGCGGTGCTCATGGCGGGGCAGCTGTTCTCCACGGCCGTGGTGGGGCCGCTCGGGCTGGCGCTGTTCACCGTCGCGGTCCACCGGTCCTGGTGGACGGCGTGCGCCGCCGCCGGGACGGAGGCGGCGTTGATCACCGTAGCGTTCATGGACTCCACCTGGCGGTCCGAGCGCGAGTACTGGGAGACCCTGGCGGTGTTCCTGCTGGGCATCGCCGTGCTGGTGGCGGCCGGGATGCTGGTCCGGTCGCGCCGCCAGCTCGTCGAGTCGTGGAAGGAGCGGGCCCGGCAGGCCGAGGAGCAGCAGCAGCTGCGCGTGGAGGAGGCCCGGCACCTGGAGCGCGAGCGGATCGCCCGGGAGATGCACGACGTGCTGGCGCACCGGATCTCGCTGCTGGCGGTGCACGCGGGGGCGCTGGAGTTCGGGGAGGACGCCACCGAGCGGCAGCGGGAGGCGGCCGGGGTGATCCGCCGCTGCGCCTACCAGGCGATGGAGGACCTGCGGGAGGTGATCGGCGTGCTGCGCGACGACGGCGCCGACGCCGAACGGCCGCAGCCGACGCTGACCGACGTCCCCGCCCTGGTCGAGGAGTCGCGCCGCACCGGGACGCCCGTCACCCTCGACGACCGCGTCCCCGACCCCGCGTCCGTGCCCGAGAGCGTGGGGCGGCACGCGTTCCGGGTCGTCCAGGAGGGCCTCACCAACGCGCGCAAGCACGCGCCCGGGTGCCGCGTGGAGGTGCGGCTGGAGGCCGCCGATTCGGGCCTGACCATCGAGATCGTCAACCCGCTGCCGGTGGGGCGGGCCGCCGAGCTGCCCGGCGCGGGGGCCGGGCTGATCGGGCTGCGCGAGCGCGCCGAGCTGGTGGGCGGGCGCCTGGAGCACGGCCGCACCCCCGAGAACGACTTCGTCCTGCGGGCCTGGCTGCCCCTGCCGTCGCGGTGATCGGCGGCCCCTAGGGTGGACGATGATGGATGCCCCGATTCGCGTGCTGATCGTGGACGACGACCCCCTGGTCCGGGCGGGTCTGTCGATGATGCTGTCCGGAGCCGAGGACATCGCCGTCGTGGCGGACGTCGCCGACGGCACCGAGGTGGTGCCCGCGGTCAACGAGCACCGTCCCGACGTGGTGCTCATGGACATCCGGATGCCGCGGATGGACGGTCTGGCCGCCACCGAGCGGCTGCGCGCCCGCCGCGACCCGCCCGAGATCATCATCCTGACCACGTTCGACACCGACGACCACATCCTGCGGGCGATGCGGGCGGGCGCCAGCGGCTTCCTGCTCAAGCACACCCCGCCGCCGGACATCGTGCGGGCGATCCGGCAGGTGGCGGCCGGGGAGCCGATGCTGTCCCCGGCGGTGCTGCGGCGGATGATGGCGTACGTGGCCGACGCCGCCGGGGTGGACCCGCGGCAGGAGCGGGCGCGGGCCCTGCTGGACCGGCTGAGCGACGGCGAGCGCGCCGTGGCGCTGCTGGTCGGGCAGGGCAAGACCAACGGCGAGATCGGCCGCGAGCTGTCGCTGAGCGTCGCGACCGTCAAGGCGTACGTGTCGCGGCTGCTGACCAAGCTGGACCTCAACAACCGCGTGCAGATCGCCCTGCTGGTGCACGACGCGGGCCTGGCCGACTGGTCTTAGGCCTTCCGGCGCCGGGCCCGGTCCTGGCGGCGTCTCGGTCGCGTCGAGCGTCGGGGGCGGTGCCGACTTCGGTCGCGGACGCCTCGACCATCGGCCGACGCGGCGGGCCGTGCCCGGGCGGCAGCCTGTCGGCATGATCGAAGTCAAGGGTCTGACCAAGCGGTACCGGGACGTGACCGCGGTCGCGGACGTGACGTTCACGTGCGCGCCGGGCACGGTCACCGGCTTTCTCGGCCCGAACGGCGCCGGGAAGTCCACCACCATGCGGATGATCTGCGGGCTGACGCCGCCGACGGCGGGCTCGGCGACCGTCAAGGGCGTCCCGTACCGGCGCATCGCCAACCCCGGGCGGCACGTGGGCGTGCTGCTCGACGCCGCCGCGCAGCACTCCGGCCGCACCGGGCGCGAGACGCTCGCCCTCACCGCGCGGGTGCTGGGGGTGGACGCGGCGCGGGTGGACCGGATGCTGGAGCTCGTCGGCCTGGCGGACAAGGCGGCGCGGCGGCGGGTGGGCGGCTACTCGCTGGGCATGCGCCAGCGCCTCGGCATCGCGCAGGCGCTGATCGGCGACCCGAGCGTGCTGATCCTGGACGAGCCCGCCAACGGCCTCGACCCCGAGGGGATCTACTGGATGCGCACGCTGCTGCGCGACTTCGCCGCGCGCGGCGGCACCGTCCTGCTGTCCTCCCACCTGCTGCGGGAGGTCGAGGCGGTGGCCGACCGCTTCGTGGTGATCGCGGGCGGCCGGATCGTCGCGGAGGGCGCCAAGGAGGACCTGCTGTCGCGGCACGGCGGGACCCGGGTGCGCGGCGAGGACCCCGCCGCCCTGGGCGCCGCGCTGACCGCCGCCGGACTGGCCTTCCGCACCGCCGAGGACGGCGCGTTCCTGGTGGACGCCGCCGCCGGCGACGTGGGCCGGGCCGCCGCCCGCGCCGGCGTCGCCCTGCTGGAGCTGCGCCGGGCCGACGGGGGCGGCCTGGAGGAGCTGTTCCTGTCGCTCACCGCCGGGACGGGGGCCGCCGCGTCCGCGCCCGCCGTCGAGGAGGCCGCCCGATGACCGCCGCGACCGCGCCGCTCACCGAACCCGCCCGCCCGTCCCTGGCCCGGCTGACGCTGGTCGAGCTGCGCAAGACGACCGACACCCGGTCGGGCCGCTGGCTGCTCATCGTGATCGCCCTGACGGCCGCGGCGATGACGCCGGTGGTGCTGTTCGCCGCGCCCGAGCACGAGCGGACGCTGGCGGGGTTCTTCTCCGCGTCGCTGACCGGGGCGGCGTTCCTGCTGCCGGTGCTGGGCATCCTGTCGGTCACCGGCGAGTGGTCCCAGCGCACCGCGCTGACCACCTTCGCGCTCGTCCCGGAGCGGCACCGGGTGGCGGCGGCGAAGCTGGCGGCCGGAACGGCGCTGGCCGCGCTGTGCGTCGCCGCCGCGCTGGCCGTCGCCGCGGCGGGCCGCGGCCTGGCGGAGGCGACCGGCCGTTCGGACGCGGCGTGGACGATGCGGCCGTCGGTGGTCGCCACCACGCTGCTGTTCGCGATGATCAGCGTCTACTCCGGCATGGCGTTCGGAATGCTGTTCATGAACGCGCCGCTGGCGATCGTCCTGTACTTCGCGCTGCCGACCGCCTGGACCACGCTGACCGAGACGGTCGACGCATTGAGGGACGCGGCGGGCTGGCTGGACACCAACCGCACCCTCAACGCGCTCCTCGAGGAGGGGATCACCCTGGAGGAATGGGCGCGGGTCGGCACGTCGCTGGCGGTGTGGCTGCTCATCCCCCTGATCGCGGGCCTGGTCCGGCTGACGCGGCGCGAGGTGAAGTAGCGTCCAGGGCGCCGGGGGGCCTGCGCACCGCCGGCGGCGTGTTCCGCAGCAGCAGAGCGGCCGCCAGGCCCGCCAGCGCCGGCACCAGGGCCGTCGCGAACAGCGCCGTGTACGCGTGCGCGAAGGCCTCGGCGACGCCGTCGCGCACCGGCGCGGACAGGCCGTCCAGGACGTCGGGCCGGGCCAGGTCGTCGAACGCGGGCGCGGCCCCGGCCGGGACGCGCCGTTCGGCCTCGGCGGCGAACCGCGCCGACAGGACGCCCCCGAAGACCGCCGTCCCCGCCGCGGTGCCGACCATCCGGGACGCGAACACCGCCGAACCGGCCGCGCCCAGGTCCCGCGGCGGCGCGGAGTTCTGCGCGATCAGCACGACGACCTGCTGCGACAGTCCCGCGCCCAGGCCCAGCACCGCCATGAACAGCCCGGCGGTCAGCGGCGAGGTGCGGGCGTCCATGGTGGCCATGAGCGCGATCCCGGCGGCGCTGAGCGCCATGCTCAGCGCCGGCAGCCGGTGGTAGCGGCCGGTGCGGGAGATGTACTGGCCGGCGGCGATCGAGGCGAGCACCAGCCCGGCCGTCATCGGGAGCAGGAGCAGTCCGGAGCCGGTCGCGCGCACTCCCCCGACCGTCTGCAGGAACATCGGCAGGTAGGTGGCCAGCCCGAAACCGGTCGCGCCGCCGGCCAGCGCCACCGCGCTCGCCACGGCGAACGAGCGGTCGCGGAACAGCCGCGGCGGGATGATCGGCTCGGCCGCGCGCCGCTCCGCCGCCGCCCAGACGGCGGCGAGCACCGCCGTGGCCGCCGCCAGGCCGAGGACGACCGGCGAGTCCCAGGCGTGCCGCGTCCCGGCCCAGCTGGTGAGCAGGGTGAAGCAGGTGGCGGCGGCGCCGAGCAGCACGATGCCCGGGTAGTCGACGCGGGCGCGGCCGCGCGGGCGCGCCAGCCGCAGCACCGGCACGAGGACGGCGGCGGCGGTGAGGCCGAGCGGCAGGTTGACGTAGAACGCCCAGCGCCAGGAGGCGTGGTCGGTGAGCGCGCCGCCGACCAGCGGCCCGGCGATGCTGGAGACGGCGAAGTTCAGCGCCGACCAGCCCTGGTAGCGGGCCCGCTCGCGCGGTTCGAACAGCTCGCCGGTGACGGCGAACAGCGAGGCCAGCAGGCAGCCGGCGCCCGCGCCCTGCACCGCGCGCAGGGCGATCAGCCAGTCCATGGACGGGGCGGCGCCGCAGGCGGCCGAGCCGGCCAGGAACAGCGCCAGGCCGGCCAGCAGCACCGGTTTGCGGCCGAACTGGTCGCCGAGCCGTCCCGACAGCGGGACGGTCACGCTGGTGGCCAGCACGTAGGCGGTCGACACCCACGCGATCCGGTCCAGCCCGCCGAGCTCGCCGACGATCGTCGGCAGGGCGGTGCCGAGCACGGTGGCGTCCAGCGACGCCATCAGCCCGGCCAGCATCAGCGCGACGAACGCCCACAGCCGGCGCCGCGGGGTCATCTCCGGAGAAGACATGTGCACCTCGCATATACTTGCGTTAAGCAACTAGATGCTAAAAGCACATAGATGCCGGGCGCAATCGCCTGGGCTAGACTCGCCAGGCGTGAACCCGGGACCGGACGACCCGCTGGCCGCGGTCGAGCGCGGCATGGTGCGGCTGCGCCGCGGCATGGCCCGCCGGCGGCTGGGCAAGGCCGCGATCCGCGAGCACAACCTGCCGGTCGACGTGCAGGTGCTGCACGTGGTGGACGTCGTGGACGAGGGCCCCGACCGGCCCGGTCAGGAGATGAACGTCGGGCTGGTCGCCGAGCGGCTGGGGGTGGCCCCCTCGCGGGGCAGCCGGATCGTCGCCGAGGCCGTCAAGGCCGGGTACGTGCGGCGCGTCGCCTCACAGCGCGACGGGCGCCGCATCCGGCTGGAACTGACCGACGCCGGACGCGAGGTCGTCGAGGCGGCCCGGCGGACGCGGCACACGTACATCGCCCAGGCCATGAAGGACTGGACCGACGAGGAGCGGCGGCAGTTCGCCGCCCTGCTCACCCGGTTCGTCGAGGGCCACCAGGGCTGACCCAGGCGCCCGCGGACGCGACGCCGGGGCCTAGGCGAACGGGGCCGGGGCCGCGCGCAGTCCGCTCTTTCGCGCCGCGCTCGTGCGGGCCCAGCCGACCAGGCGGGCCGCCGCGTGGGCGGCCTCGATCGGCTGCAGCCGCGGATGCAGGATCCGCACCACCTCAAGGTCCGGCCCGCGCAGCAGGCGCAGGCGGACGGCGCCGCCGAGCCCCTCCACCGGCAGGTCGGGCACCTCCGGGCACCCGTCCGGCCAGGCGCGGCGGCCGTGCCCCCGGTCCGGCCCGTGCCGCGGCCCCTGTCCCGGCACGGACGCGGCCCCGCGCACGGCCGCCGTCCCGCCCCCGGCGCGCGGGAACACCGCGTCGAGCTCGCCGATGCGCGCGGGGTCGCTGTAGTAGTCGACATGATCGCGGAACGTGCGGATGGGCCTGCCGCCGCGGGTCCGGTCGCCGCCCCGCAGCCACGGGTACAGGCGGCCCTGCAGCGCCTCGTCGAGCGCGTGGCGCTGGCCGTCCTCGGCGTCCTCGTCGCACGCGCTGCCGATGGCGTACATCGGCGAACGGAGGTTCCGCGTCAGCACCACCCACAACGGCACGCCCAGCCGGGTGGCGCCCGCGAAGAACTCGGTCCGCCAGCCGGCGGCCTCGTCGGCCGCCCGGTCCTCGCGCCACCAGGACGGTTCGCGGACCGGGCGCAGCGGGCTGCCGGTGTACCAGGCCAGGCGCAGCGCGTCCCGCTCGTACAGCTCCCGCACGGCGTGCGCGGTCGCCACGGCCCGGCCGGGCCCGGCCGCCGTGCCGTCGGCGGTCAGCTCGCACCACTGCGGCACGTCGCGCCCCTCCCCAGACCGGCCTCCCCCGGCGGCGCACAGCGCGACGGGCAGGTACACCGGCCGGCCGGTCAGCAGGTCGTCGGCGATCGTCCAGTCGACGGGGCGGTCCGGGTCGTAGCGGGGGAACGGCCAGGCCCGCGGGTCCAGCGGTTCGCCCAGGTAGGACCGCACGTCGAAGACGGCCAGATCGCCCTGGGCGCGCAGCTCGCTCTCGCTGACGCCCTCGACCGCCCGCGGCGGCTCGTAGGCGCACAGCGCCACCCGCTCCACCAGCTCGCCGGCGAACCGCTCGACGACCGCCGCGGCGTCGCTCCCGCAGGCCGCGGCCTCGACGGGCCGCCAGCGGCGGGTGATCAGCTCGCCCGTCACCAGATGGCGGCCCAGCAGCATGTCCGAGGCCCGGTAGCAGCGCACGGTCACGGTGGAGCGCAGCAGGTCGGCGTGCCGTTCCAGCGCCGCGGCGATCCGGTCGGCCAGCTCCGCGGCCGTCCCCGCGGCGGTGAACACCGCGACGCGCAAGGTGTTCATGCGTCCCGCCCGCGGATCCGTCCGATCGGGCCGCGGCGCGTCCGGACGCACGGGGGCTCGGCGACGTCGCGGACGATCACACCGCGGGCGCGGACCGCCGCGCCCGCGCCGGTCGGCGCCGCCTGTCCGCGGCGGCGCGGGCCCCGGACGGGGACGTCGGATGCACGCATCGGAGCTCCTCGTTCACGACGTCGTGATCGTGACGGGCGCGCGGCGCGCGGGGGGCGGCGGGGGACGGCGCCGAGGGCGTCACGCCCGCTCCCGCGGCGCCGCCGACCGCGCCGACGGCGCCGTCCGCGGGCGCGGTGCGCGCACCCGCGGATCGCCCGTCTCCGCCGCGGTCCGGTCGGCCCCGGCGGTCAGCGGGTGGCGTTCGGCGGCCGACAGCCACAGCCCGCCGTCGGGCACCAGGTCGCTCAGCGCGGCCGGGAGGCGCCGGACGTGCCGGACGATTCCGCGCGGCCCGACGTCGACGGTGAGCCGGGCGGTGACGCCGTCGGGCGCGGCGACGCGCCCCAACAGCAGCAGCCGCGGGGTGACGCGGCCGCAGTCGCAGGTGCCCTCGGGGTCCACCAGAGCGCCGACGTCGCCGACGACGTACCGCACGAGGGGCGCGGCGGTGTTCAGCAGGTCGGTGAGCACCAGCAGCCCGGCGGTGCCCGGCGGCACGGGCCGCCGCGTCCGCGGGTGCAGCACCTCCACGTGCACGGCGTCGGCGTTGACGTGCATCGCCGGGCAGTCGGGGTGGCGGACGGCGATCGGCGCGGTCAGCTCCGCCGCGACGTACAGCTCCGCGGGCGCCTCCGGCGGGCCGTCGTGGTCGATGGCGAGCAGCGCGCGCGTCGGCCGCGACAGGTCCCACGACGACGCGAACGCGATGTCGAGGCCCGCCCGGTCGGCCGCCGCGCGCAGCGCCTCGCACACCGCGGGCGTGCCGACGACCAGGTCGCCCGGCCGCCTGCCCTCCGCCAGCCAGGCCTGCGCCTCGCGCAGCCCGAGGCGCCGGTGCCGCACGTCCGGGTCGCCGATCCCGGGCCCCGCGGCCCGCGGCCCGCGCGACGGCACCACGACGGCGGAGGTGAACGAGCGCGGCAGCCCGAAGGAGTCGAACAGGCGGCGGTCGATGGCGGCGCGTTCCAGCGCGGCCTCGCGCGCGCCGGGGATCACAGTGGCCGCGCCGGGCGCGGCGGGGATCACAGTGGCCGCGCCGGGCGCGGCGGCCGACGCGTCCGCCGCGGCGGAACGCTTCCGATCGCGGCTTCGCACCGCGAGACGGCGCAACGCCTCCCATGGCGAAAGGTCCGTCTCTGGCGCGGCGCCCCGCATCATGTCGGCGCCATTTCGGTCGGCGCGTGATCCCGCGGCCGCCGAAAGAACTGCACGCAGCCGCCGTTCCCGCACTTCCGACAGAAGTGCCGCGTCGCGTTCCGCGGCTGCGGCGCGCCGTATCAGGTCGTCCGTTCTCACATCACCGACCGCAGGGCCCGGGGCGTCGCAGGTCGCCGGTCCGCGGGGTTCACCGGTCGACCGCCGAAAGGGTGCAGGGGGCGACGAGCGCCGCGTCCGGACCGCCGATCGGCGCGTCCGCCGGCCCGCTCTCGCGCCTCTCGGGGCGCGTCCGGCGGGGCCGGTCGTCAGATGCGGCGGGGTGCGCGGCGCGGACGCGCGCCGCCGGGTTCGTCCGGGTCATCTGCGGCCATCCTGATACCGATGCCATCCATCGCAGAGCTTGTCTGATCCTGACAGGAGCAGTCAATAGAGATACCAGAAGGATCCGGAATGTCAATCGAGCCCGAAAGAGAATATCGAGACGCCCGAATCAGGCCGTCTCCGCCCCGCTCTTTTCCGCGGGTCTCGGCAGCGGCGACGAAATGCGGGTTCGCCGATTCTTTGCCGACGGTCCCGCAGCGTCATCCGGGGTCGGCGTCGGGCCAGCGGGGCGCGGGTTCTCCCGCGGGCACGCCGACGCGGAACACCCTCAGGTGCAGGGCGAGCGTCGAGCAGTAGCCCACCAGGGTGACCAGCTCGACCAGCCCGGCGCGCCCCAGGATGGTGGCGGCCTCGGTGAACAGCGCGTCGGCCAGGTCGCCTTCGGCCGCCAGCTGCCGGGCCGCCTCGTACACCACCCGTTCGCGCGCGTCGGCCAGCAGCGGCGCCCTCCCCTCCCGCAGGATGTCGATCTCCCGCGGGGTCAGCCCGGCGCGCCGGCCGGTGCGCTCGTGGGCGTACCACGCGTAGTCAGCGCGCCGGTGCGCGGCCACCACCAGGGCGGCGATCTCGCGTTCGCGGGGGGTGAGGGAGATCCGCGACCGCAGCGCCTCGCCCAGCTCCTGCAGCGACAGGCCCACGCGGGGGCTGTAGAGCATCGCGTTGTACGGCCCCAGCAGCCGTCCGTCCCGGTCGACGCGGCGGACGGGGGCGTCCTCTCGGCCGTCGGAACCGCCCGCGACGGCCTCGTAGAGCAGGCGCTGGGCGTCGTCCAGCACGGCCGGGGACAGCGGCGGCAGCCGCGCCCCGCCGTCGGCGTCGTCCGCGCCGTCCCAGCCGGGGCCGCCGGGCGGGACCCGGTGGCCGGGGATGTCCTCGCCGCTCAGGGGGTCGATCACTTACGCGACGGTAGGCGCTGGGCGGACGCTCCTCAAGACCCGCGGCACGGCTGAAACCGTCAGAACATGCTGGCGTAGCGGTTATGTAACAACCCGCGGCGACGCTGGGAGACGCCCCGCTCCCGACCGCGGAAGGACCGTCCCATGCCGCTGCTGAGAATCCGCACCGAGATCGAGGACAGGCCCGGCCGACTGGCCCGGCTGACCGCCGCGCTGGCCGAGCGGGGCGCCAACATCCTCGGCCTCTCCGTGCAGGTCGGTCCCGGCGGCGTGGTGGACGAGTTCGTGGTGAGCGTCCCGGACCCCGCCCCGGGGGATCCCCCGCCGGCGCGGGCGCTGGCCGAGGCGATCGCCGCGGCGGGCGGGGCGCGCACCGCCGTGGTGCCCGCGCGCCCGCGCGAACTGGTCGACGAGCCGACGCGGGCGCTGACGCTGGCGGCGCGCCTGTGCGCCCGGCCGCAGGACCTGCCGGAGGTGCTGGCCGAGCTGCTGCGCGCGCACGAGGCGTCCTGGATCACCGGGCCCGCCGACGACGACGGCGCGCCGGACGTGCTGACCGTCCCGGTCGGCGAGCGCCGCGCGGTGCGGCTGCGGCGCTACGGCCTGCCGTTCACCGCGACCGAGGCGGCCCGCGCGGACGCCCTGGTGCGCGCGGCGCTGCCCGCGCCCTCCCCGGCCCCGGCCTCCCGGACCGTGGTGCTGCGCGACGGCACGCGCGCGGTGGTGCGCCCCATCCGGCCGCGGGACGCCGACGCCGTCCTCGACCTGCACGCGCGGTGCTCGCCGGAGTCGCGCCGCATGCGCTACTTCAGCGCCACGCCCGCCCCTCCCCCGAGGGCGATGCGGGACTTCACCGACCCCGCGCACGGGCTGACGCTGGTCGCCGAAGGGCCCGACGGGTCGCTGCTGGCGCTGGCGCACCTGATCCACGTGCTCGAACCGGGCGTGGCCGAGCTGGCGTTCCTGGTGGCGGACGCCTGGCAGGGGCGCGGCCTCGGCCGGGCCCTCACCGAGCTGCTGGTGGTGCTGGCCCGCGAGCGCGGACTGGTGGAGCTGCGGGCCGCCGCGCTCGCCGAGAACCGGCGGGTGCTGCGGCTGCTGATGTCGCTGGGCGGACGGGTCCGGCGCACCGACGAGCCCGGCGTCGTCGAGGTTCGGCTGCGCCTGGACGGCCGGGACGCCGCCCCGTCCGACCGCGCGGCGGCCGCCGCGTCCCGCTGACCGGCCCCGGGGTGGCAGGATGGCCGGGTGACCGGCATCTACGACGATCCGCGGGCCTACGAGCTGGCGTGCGCGTTCCGGGACGTGCCCGCCGAGGTGGACGCGCTGCTGGCGTGGTGCGCGCGGCACCGCGACGGCGGCGCCGCCGTCCGCACCGTGCTGGAGCTGGCCGCCGGGCCCGCAGAGCACGCCCGCGAGTTCGCCCGCCGCGGCGTCGAGGCCACGGCCCTGGACATCAACCCGGCGATGTGCGCGTACGCCGAGCGGGCCGCCAAGGACGCCGGCGTCGACCTGCGGGTGGTCCGGGACGACATGACCGCCTTCGCCCTGGACCGCCGGTTCGACCTGGTGGTGACGATGCTGGACTCCACGTCCCACCTCATGACGCTGGACGCGTTCACCGCCCACCTGGACCGGGTCGCCGAGCACCTGGCCGGCGACGGCGTGTACATCGTGGAGATGTCGCATCCGCGCGACCGGCTGTCCGACGAGCCGAGCGTCAGCACCGGGTGGACGGTGGAACGCGACGGCGTGCACGTCACGGTACGGTGGGGCGAGCCGACCGACCGGCTCGACCCCGTCACCCAGATCTCCGAAGACCACGTCACGGTCACCGTCGCCGAGGGCGGGACGACCCGGGTGATCCGCGACGTGGTGCCGTACCGGTTCTGGTCGGCGACCGAGGTGGAGGCGGCCGTCCGCCTGTCGGGCGCACTGGAGATCGCGGCCCGCTACGGCGACTTCGGCGACGTGCCCGTCACCGCCCCGGACGCGTGGCGGATGATCCTGGTGCTGCGCCGCGCGGGCTCCGGTCAGGGAGCGGGCGCCCAGCCGGGCATCGGGTAGCCGGCCATCAGCTCGCGCACCTCGCCGGCGACGCGGGCGAGCACCGCCTCGTCCTCCTTCGCCGTCGCCTGGACGACCTCGTCGATCCACGCGGCGATCTGCGGCATCGCCTCCTCGGTGAGCCCGCGCGTGGTGATCGCGGCGGTGCCCAGCCGCAGCCCGGACGGGTCGAACGGCGTGCGCGGGTCGAACGGCACGGTGTTGTAGTTCAGCTCGATGCCCGCCCGGTCGAGGGCCTGCGCCGCGGGCTTGCCGGGCACGCCCTTGCCGGTCAGGTCGATGAGGATCAGGTGGTTGTCGGTGCCGCCGGAGACCAGGTCGAACCCGCGTTCGGCCAGCGCGGCGGCCAGGGCCTTGGCGTTCGCGACGACGCGGCGGGCGTACTCGGCGAACTCCGGCCGCGCGGCCTCCCCCAGCGCCACCGCGATGGCGGCGGTGGTGTGGTTGTGCGGGCCGCCCTGCAGGCCGGGGAAGACGGCCTTGTCGACGGCCTTGGCGTGCTCCGCCGTCGACATGATCATGGCGCCGCGCGGCCCCCGCAGCGTCTTGTGCGTGGTGGTGGTGATCACGTCGGCGCAGCCGACCGGCGAGGGGTGGGCGCCGCCCGCGATCAGCCCGGCGATGTGCGCGATGTCGGCGGCCAGCACCGCGCCGACCTCCCGGGCGATCTCGGCGAACGCGGGGAAGTCGATGGTGCGCGGGACGGCCGTGCCGCCGCACCAGATCAGCTTGGGCCGCTCCGCGCGGGCCAGGTCGCGGACCTGGTCCATGTCGATGCGGCCGGTGTCCTCGCGCACCCCGTACCGGACGGGCCGGAACCACCTGCCGGTCGCCGACACCGACCAGCCGTGCGTCAGGTGGCCGCCCATCGGCAGCGACATGCCCATGACGGTGTCGCCGGGCTCCAGGAACGCCAGGTAGACTGCCAGGTTGGCGGGCGAGCCCGAGTACGACTGCACGTTGGCGTGCTCGACGCCGAAGACCTGCTTGGCCCGGTCGACGGCCAGCAGCTCGATCGGGTCGATGTTCTGCTGGCCCTCGTAGTAGCGGCGGCCCGCGTAGCCCTCGGAGTACTTGTTGGTCAGGACGCTGCCCGTGGCCTCCAGGACGGCGGGCGACACGTAGTTCTCCGAGGCGATCAGGCGCAGCTTCTCGAACTGGCGCCGCGCCTCGGCCTCGACCAGGCCGGCGATGTCGGGATCCTGCGCCCGCAGACGGGCGATGGCCGGTTCGTGCATGACGACCTCCGCGCTGCTCTCGCCGGAGGCCCCGGTACGGTCGCCCCCGGCCGACGGGGGCCCGTACACCCAGGCGCGCGGTGTGCGGACTGCGTTCGCTCCCCGGTGGTCGATTCCACCTTGACTGCGCCAGTCGCGTGCACCGCATTGTAGTCGGCGCCGCCCGCCGTCCGCGGACGGAGATCACGGGCCGGTCATGCCGGGCCGGGTCGTTCCAGGGGCAGCGCGGTGCCGATGACACGGGGGGCCACCACCGACACCCGCGCCCCGGGCGGGAACACCAGCCGGCGGCAGCGTTCGATCCGGTATCCGGCGCGTTCCAGCTCCCCGACGGTGTCGCGGTCGACGCGGCAGCCGCCCATCAGCCGCGCCCACAGCGGGGCGAGCAGGTCCTGGCGGCGTCCGAAGCCGCCGTCGGCGCGGACGTGCTCGTAGAAGCGCAGCCGCCCGCCCGGCCGCAGCACGCGGCGGAACTCCTCCAGCGCCGCCCGCGGGTCGCGCACCGAGCACAGCACCCCGGACACCACCACCGCGTCGGCGCAGGAGTCGTCGAGCGGGATCCGCTCGGCGGTCCCGTCGACCACCCGGATGCCGACCGGCGCGGTCCGCGCCGCCGCGGCCGCCTTGCCCCGCAGGTACGGCTGCGGCTCGACGGCGACCACCTCGGCCACGTCCGGCGGATAGTGCGGGAAGTTCAGCCCGTTGCCCGCTCCCACCTCCACGACCCGGCCGGACAGCCCGGCCAGCAGCTCGCGGCGCAGATCGGCGTTGCCGCGCTGCTCGCCCCGGGCCGCGACCAGATCGAAGAACCGGGCGAAGATCGCATTGCTCATGGACCGATCGTCGCGCATGCGCCGCCCCGGCGGAACCTCTCCGGCCGCCTCTCCGAACACGGGACCCGGCCGGCGCGCACGGCCCCGCGGGCATGCGAACGGCCCGGCGCCCCGTGGGCGGGACCCGGGCCGTGGGACGATCTCGGGGGCGCGGACCGCGCGCGGTCAGCTGTTGCGTCCCGCGGACTGCATGGCGGCCTTGACGGCGGCCCGCCGCTCGCGGAGCTTGGCGAGGGCCTCCTCCAGGATCGCCTGACCGTCGGCGTCGCTGCGCCGCTCCTTCACGTACGCAAGGTGCGTCTTGTACGGCTCGGTCTTCGGCGGGGCCGGGGGGTTGTCGGGGTCCTGCCCGGCGGGGAACCCGCAGCGGGGGCAGTCCCACGTTTCGGGAATGGCGACGTCCGTCGCGAAGCTCGGGCGCACCTCGTGCCGGTTGGCGCAGTAGAAGGTGACCCAGACGCGGGGAGCCGCCTCCCCGCGCTCGGCCTCTCCCATGGGGCCGGCGCCCACCCGGCTGCCCCGAATCGCGTTGCCACTAGCCACGGACCAACTCCTCGCTTGATCTGCCGCTCGCTTGTCTACCGCCGCGTGCCGCGCCCTCCTCGGGGCGGGCGCGGCACGGTGGCGCGACGGCCGGTGTCCTCGGGTCGGGGTCCGCTCAGCCGACGCCCTTGCTCTTGAACAGCAGCCCGAGCACGACGATCGAGGCGACCCAGACCAGCCCGACGCCGATCGTCAGCCGGTCGAGGTTGCGCTCGACCACCGACGATCCGCCCAGTGACGAGCTGATACCGCCGCCGAACATGTCGGAGAGGCCCCCGCCCTTGCCCTTGTGCATCAGGACGAGGATCACCATCAGCACGCTGGTGATGGCGAGCACGATCGACGTTGCGATGATCACGTTTCAGCGCCTTCTCTGGCCGCCCCGGGTGCGGGGCGCGTTCTCGAACACTTGCACGGACAGGACATGGTACGAGCCGAGCGGTTTACCCGTCACGTACGAAGGGTACGACGAACTACCGGCTGGTACGACGAGAATCCGCATGTCGTTGCCGAATCGATGGTGAATCGAGGCGGATTCTCAGGCGGGCAGGTCGCGGTACCGGCAGATCTTGACGAACTCGCCGGGGTCCAGGCTGGCACCGCCGACCAGTGCGCCGTCCACGTCCGGCTGCTTCATGATCCCGGCCACGTTGCCGCTCTTCACCGACCCGCCGTACAGCACGCGCGCCTGGGCGGCCACGTCGCCGTCGTACAGCTCGGCCAGCCGGGTGCGGATCGCGCCGCACACCTCCTGCGCGTCCTGCGGGGTGGCGACCTCGCCGGTCCCGATGGCCCACACCGGCTCGTAGGCGATGACGGCGGTCCGGGCCTGCTCGGCGGGGATCTTCTCCAGCGCGCCGTCCACCTGGGCGAGGGTGTGCGCCACGTGCTCGCCCGCCTTGCGCACGTCCAGGCCCTCCCCGACGCAGATGATCGGGACGATCTGGTTGGCGAAGGCGGCCTTGACCTTGGCGTTCACCAGCGCGTCGTCCTCGTGGTGGTACTGGCGGCGCTCGGAGTGCCCGACGACGACGTACGAGCAGCCGAGCTTGGCCAGCATCGAGCCGGAGATCTCGCCGGTGTAGGCGCCGGAGGCGTGCGGCGAGACGTCCTGCGCGCCGTAGCGGATCGCCAGCTTGTCGGCCTCGACGCAGGTCTGCACCGAGCGGATCGCGGTGAACGGCGGCAGCACCACCACCTCGACGGCCTCGTAGTCGGGCTCCTTGAGGGTGAACGCCAGCTGCTGCACCAGCTTGATGGCCTCGAGGTGCGAGTTGTTCATCTTCCAGTTGCCGGCCATCAGCGGCTTGCGGGCAGGGTTCGCGGCCATCGGTCGTCAGTCCTCCAGAGCCTTCAGGCCGGGCAGCGTCTTGCCTTCGAGGTACTCCAGGCTGGCGCCGCCGCCGGTCGAGATGTGCGAGAACGCGCCCTCGTCGAAGCCGAGGCGCCGCACCGCCGCGGCCGAGTCGCCGCCGCCGACGACGGTGAACGCGCCGGAGTCGATGAGCCCCTGGGCGACGGCGCGGGTGCCGTGCGAGTACGGCTCCATCTCGAACACGCCCATCGGGCCGTTCCAGAACACCGTGGCGGCGCCCGCCAGCTTGGCGGCGAACAGCTTGCCGGACTCCGGGCCGATGTCCAGCCCGAGCCGGTCGGCCGGGATGGCGTCGACGGGCACCGCCGAGTGCTCGGCGTCGGCGGCGAACGCGGCGGCGGCCACCACGTCCACCGGCAGCACGATCTCCACGCCGGACTCCTCGGCCCGCCGCAGGTAGCCGCGGACGGTGTCGAGCTGGTCGCGTTCGAGCAGGCTCTTGCCGACCTCGTGGCCCTGGGCGGCCAGGAAGGTGAACACCATGCCGCCGCCGACGAGGATCCGGTCGGCCTTGCCGAGCAGGTTGTCGATGACGCCGAGCTTGTCGGAGACCTTGGAGCCGCCGAGCACGACCGCGTACGGGCGGGCCACGTCCTCGGTGAGGCGCTTGAGCACGTCCACCTCGGCGGCGATCAGCCCGCCGGCGGCGTGCGGCAGCCGCTGCGGCACGTCGTAGACGCTGGCGTGCTTGCGGTGCACGGCGCCGAACCCGTCGCCCACGTACAGCTCGGCGAGGGCGGCCAGGCGGTCGGCGAACGCGCCGCGCTCGGCGTCGTCCTTGCTGGTCTCGCCGGGCTCGAAGCGCAGGTTCTCCAGCAGCGCCACCTCGCCGTCGGCCAGGCCCTCGACGGTGGCGCGGGCCGAGTCGCCGACGACGTCGGAGGCGAACCGCACGTCCGCGCCGAGCAGCTCGCCGAGCCGCGCGGCCACGGGGGCCAGCGAGAACTCCGGCTTCACCTGGCCCTTGGGGCGGCCCAGGTGGGCGCAGACGACGACCCGGGCGCCCCGGTCGCGCAGCGCCTTGATCGTCGGCACGCTGGCGCGGATCCGCCCGTCGTCGGTGATCTTTCCGTTCTCCAGCGGGACGTTCAGGTCCGAGCGGACCAGCACCCGCCGCCCCGCGACATCGAGATCGTCAATGGTGCGCATCGCAGTGGATGTCCCTTTCACAGGCGCCCGCCGCGCGGCCCGCGCCCCGCGGAGGGGCCGGACGCGCGGCGGGCGGCGTGGCCGTCGGGCGGGTCAGAGCTGGGCGCCGACCAGCTTGACCAGGTCGACCAGCCGGTTGGAGTAGCCCCACTCGTTGTCGTACCAGCCGACGACCTTCACCTGGTCGTCGATCACCTTGGTGAGCCCGGCGTCCAGGATGCAGGACGCGGGGTCGGTGACGATGTCGGCCGACACGATCGGGTCCTCGGTGTAGCTGAGCACGCCGCGCAGCGGGCCCTCGGCGGCGGCCTTGAGCGCCGCGTTGACCTCCTCCACCGTGGCGGAGCGGGCCAGCGTGACCGTCAGGTCGGTGGCCGAGCCGGTCGGGATCGGCACGCGCAGCGCGTAGCCGTCCAGCTTGCCCTTCAGCTCGGGCAGCACCAGGCCGATGGCCTTGGCGGCGCCGGTGGAGGTCGGGACGATGTTCAGCGCGGCGGCGCGGGCCCGGCGCAGGTCCTTGTGCGGGCCGTCCTGCAGGTTCTGGTCCTGCGTGTAGGCGTGGACGGTGGTCATCAGGCCGCGCTCGATCCCGAAGGTGTCGTGCAGCACCTTGGCCATCGGCGCCAGGCAGTTGGTGGTGCAGGACGCGTTGGAGATGATGGTGTGCTTGGCCGGGTCGTAGGCGTCGTGGTTGACGCCCATGACGATGGTGACGTCCTCGTTCTTGGCCGGAGCGGAGATGATCACCTTCTTGGCGCCGTTGTCGGCGTGCACCTTGGCCTTGGTGGCGTCGGTGAACAGCCCGGTGGACTCGATCACCACGTCGGCACCGAGGTCGCCCCACTTGAGGTTGTTCGGGTCGCGCTCGGCGAACGCCTTGATGGTGCGGCCGCCCACGACGATCTCGTCCGCGGTGGCCTTCACCTCCTCGCCGAGCCGGCCGAGGATGCTGTCGTACTTCAGCAGGTGGGCGAGGGTGGCGTTGTCGGTCAGGTCGTTCACCGCCACGACCTCGACGTCGGCCCCGCTGGCCAGTACGGCGCGGAAGAAGTTGCGGCCGATCCGGCCGAACCCGTTGATGCCTACTCGGATGGTCACGGAACCGCTCTCCTCGTACCTCGTGGACGCGCCCGGGCATCGGGTCCGGGCCGCTTGTCTACCTTGGTCCGGGGGGTCGTCTCCCCACCGCCGACCCTATCTAATCCGGTGCCGCCGCCCTGACACCGGCGGGCGGTGAAACGCGGGTGGCCGCGCCTCCCCCGCACGGGTGATCCGGGGGCCGCCGGGAACGGGGCCGACGCCGCGGTCGGCGCGGCTTTCACCTCGGGATGGGGATCTCGACATCGGGCGGGTCGGACGGCTCAGGACCGCGCCAGGACCCCGGCAACAGCGCGGCCAGGGTGAGCAGGTTCCAGCTCTGGCCCGGACGGCGCGGCGGCACCTCGGCGAGGCGCCGTTCCACCGCGCCCCGGTCGAGGATGGAGAACAGCTCGGACGGCGCGTCCGGGATGTGCTCGCGGAAGATGTCGGCGAGCTCCTTTCCGTACGACTTGCGCCAGTTGAACCCGGCGGCGCCCTCGGCCCGGGCGGCGCGGCGCCGCCGGCGGCGCCAGTCGCGTAGCGGACGCGGCGAACCGCGGCCCGCCCGCCTCGGCGCGGTAGACGGGGCAGGCCCGGGTGATCGACGTGGCCGCCTCCATGCCGTCCGGCCCGACCCGGAACACCGAGAAGCAGCCGCCGAGGTCGACGCCTTCGTCGAGCCGGTCGGCGCCCAGCAGCGCGTCGGCGTCGCCCTTGCCGCCCAAGTGGCCGCAGTAGCCGAGGGCCCGGTCGCCGGAGAGGAGGATCGGGTCGGGGAAGGGCGCCTCGGACGGCTCGTTCGTCCAGGCCGGCGGCGCGGCGCCGCCGTCGGGGGAGATCCGTTCGGCGGTGCGCCAGCGGTCCGGCGGCACCGGCACGGCCTCGGCGATCGACCGGCGGGCGGCGGCGAGCAGCGCCGGGTCGACGCGGTCTCCGGGACTGCGCACGGCGATGGCGAGGTAGGCACGCATGCGCGGCACCCGACCACCGCCCGGCGAACGGCTCGTGAACTCCGGGGGGCGGGACGGGGACGCCCGGCCCCGCCGCGGCCGCGATGGCCGGATGCGGTCAGGGGGCGAGCATCTCGGCGGTGAGGTTGGCCTCGGTCCCGGGGATGCCCAGGTCCTGGGCGCGCTTGTCGGCCATGGCCAGCAGGCGGCGGATGCGGCCGGCGATGGCGTCCTTGGTCAGCGGCGGGTCGGCGAGCTGGCCGAGCTCCTCCAGCGAGGCCTGCTTGTGCTCCAGCCGCAGCTTGCCCGCGTTGACCAGGTGCTCGGGGGCGTCGTCGCCGAGGATCTCCAGCGCCCGCGCGACCCGGGCGCCGGCGGCGACCGCGGCGCGCGCCGAGCGGCGCAGGTTGGCGTCGTCGAAGTTGGCGAGCCGGTTGGCGGTGGCGCGCACCTCGCGGCGCATCCGCCGCTCCTCCCACGCCAGCACGCTGTCGTGGGCCCCGAGGCGGGTGAGCAGGGCGCTGATGGCGTCGCCGTCGCGCACCACCACCCGGTCGACGCCGCGCACCTCGCGCGCCTTGGCGTGGATCTTCAGCCGGCGGGCGGCGCCGACCAGGGCGAGCGCGGCCTCCGGCCCGGGGCAGGTCACCTCCAGCGACATCGACCGGCCGGGCTCGGTCAGCGAGCCGTGCGCCAGGAACGCCCCCCGCCAGGCCGACTCGGCGTCGCAGGCCGCGCCCGCGACCACGTGCCGGGGCAGCCCGCGCACCGGACGCCCGTTGTTGTCGATCAGCCCGGTCTGCCGGGCCAGCGACTCGCCGTCGCGGAACACCCGGACCACGTACCGGTTGCCCTTGCGCAGCCCGCTGGGCGCGAGCACCACCACGTCCGAGGTGTGCCCGAACACCTCGGCGATGTCCTTGCGCAGCCGCCGCGCGGCCGCCCCGGTGTCGACCTCGGCCTCGATCACGATCCGCCCGCTGACCAGGTGCAGGCCGCCGGCGAAGCGCAGCAGCGTCGACACCTCCGCCTTGCGGCAGCAGGGCTTCATGATCGACAGCCTGCTCAGCTCGTCCTTCACCACACCGGTCATCGCCATAGATGAACCCTCCCCCTTGTGGACTCCCAGCAGTCTGGCCGATGTCGGCCCGGCCGGGCCTCACTCACGGAAAATCTTCACGAAGGCTTGGGCCAGCCGGGCGGGATCGTGACGCGGCGACCCGTCGTCGGCGGCGACGTCGGCCAGCAGCAGCCGTCCGCCGAGGTCCTGGACGGCCTTGTCCAGGGCCGCGGGGTCGTCCACCACCCCGCGGTCGGCGACGACCACGTCCACGCGCAGGTCGGGCGCGTGGTCCTGCAACACCTCCAGGTGGGTCTGCGGCGAGAAGTCGTCGGTCTCGCCGGGCTGCGGTGCGAGGTTGAGGGCGACGATGCGGCGGGCCTTGGTCTCGGTCAGGGCGCGCGCCAGCTCGGGAACCTTCAGGTGCGGCAGCACGCTGGTGAACCAGGAGCCGGGGCCGAACACCACCCAGTCGGCCTCCTCGACGGCGCGCACCGCCTCCGGGCAGGCGGGCGGGTCGGACGGCACCAGCGACACGCTCAGCACCTTGCCGGGCGTCTTGGCGCACGCCACCTGCCCCTTGACCTCGGTGACGGCGTCGGGCGCGGCGGGGTCGGCGCCGCGCACCTGCGCGACGATGTCGAGCGGGACGGAGGCCATCGGCAGCACCCGGCCGTGCGCGCCCAGCAGCCGCCCCACCCAGTCCAGTCCGGCGACGGTGGGGTCCGTGACGGGCGCGCCGGCGCCGTCGGCGAGGCCGCCGCCGGTCAGGGCCTGGGCGCCGAGCAGCTCCCACAGCGCGACGATGAGCAGGTTGCCGACGGCGTGCTCGTGCAGGGCGCCTTCGCTGCGGAAGCGATGCTGGACGACGTCGCGCCACGTGCGGCCCCACTCGTCGTCGCCGCACAGCGCGGCCAGCGCCATGCGCAGGTCGCCGGGCGGCAGCACGCCCAGCTCGCGGCGCAGCCGCCCGCTGGAGCCCCCGTCGTCGGCGACCGTGACGACCGCGCAGAGCCGGTCGGTGACGCGGCGCAGCGCCGACAGGGACGCGTACAGTCCGTGACCGCCGCCGAGCGCGACGACCCGCGGCCCCGAGGGGTCCGCCGCCGCGCCCGCGGCCCGCCCGTCACTCACGGCCGAGGTCGCGGTGGGCGACCTGCACGTCGATGCCCTCGTTCCGCAGGCGCGCGCCGAGCTGCTCGGCGATGGCGACGCTGCGGTGCTTGCCTCCGGTACACCCCACGGCCAGCGTCACGTAGTGCTTGCCCTCCCGTTCGTAGCCCTCGGCCAGCAGCCGCAGCACCTCGGTATAGGCGTCCAGGAACTCCTTGGCGCCGCGCTGCGCCAGCACGTAGTCGCGGACCGCCGCGTCGCGCCCGGTCTTGGGCCGCAGCTCGGGCACCCAGTGCGGGTTGGGCAGGAAGCGGCAGTCGACCACCAGGTCGGCGTCGACGGGCAGGCCGTACTTGTAGCCGAACGACACCACGGTGGCGCGCAGGCTGGACTCGCCGGTGTCGTCGCCGAAGAAGCTCACGATCTTGGCGCGCAGCTCGTGCACGTTGAGCCCGCTGGTGTCGATCACCAGGTCGGCCTCGGCGCGCACCTCGCGGACCAGCTCGCGCTCGCGGGCGATGCCGTCGACGAGGCGCCCGTCGTCCTGCAGCGGGTGCGGGCGCCGCACGCTCTCGAACCGGCGGACCAGGTCGGCGTCGCTGGCCTCCAGGAACACCACGCGGGGGTGGACGCCGCGCGTCTCCAGCTCGGCGATGGCCGAGTGCAGGTCCTCGGTGAAGGCGCGGCTGCGCACGTCGACGACCACGGCGATGCGGGGCACCGCGTCCTTCACCCGGCCGCCCAGGTCGGCCATGGTGGCCAGCAGCCCCGGCGGCAGGTTGTCGACGACGAACCACTCCAGGTCCTCCAGCGACTTGGCGGCCGTGCTGCGGCCCGCTCCGGACATGCCGGTGATGATCACGATGTCCGGGATCCGCGTGTCGGTGCCCATGTCGGCCTCCCCCTGTGCTCGCCGCGCGTGCCCGTCTCCGTACCCACCGCGCCACCGCCTTTGCGCGCCCCCGTGCGCACCAGGGCGGTCGGCGGACCCGCGCCGCCCGCTTCGCCCGCTGGCGCAGGTCGCCGGCGGGCGTATCAGCGGGCCCGTGTCAGTCACCGGCGCGCCCCTCCCCCGTCGGCGTGCGCGCGCCGGCCTCGTTCGAACCGGCCGTGTCGGCATCGGACGTCTTCGCCCCCGTTCCGGACGCGCCGGCCTCGTGCGAGCCGGACGCGGGAGCGGGAACGGCGCCGTGCAGGGCGGCGAGGATGGCCTGGGCGCTGCGCAGCCCGATGCCGGGGACCTCGGCGACCTGCTCCGGCGTCGCCTCCTTCAGCCGCTTCACCGAGCCGAAGTGCTTGAGCAGCGCGGCCCGGCGGGCCGGGCCGAGGCCGGGCACGCCGTCCAGCTCGCTGGCCGTCATCGCCTTGGACCGCCGCTGCCGGTGGTAGGCGATCGCGAACCGGTGCGCCTCGTCGCGGACCCGCTGCATCAGGAACATGCCCTCGCTGTTGCGCGGCAGGATCACCGGGTCGGGCTCGCCCGGCAGCCAGATCTCCTCCAGCCGCTTGGCGATGCCGCACACCGCCACGTCGTCGACGCCCAGCTCGTCAAGGGCCCGCTGCGCCGCCGCCACCTGGGGCGGGCCGCCGTCCACCACCACCAGGTTGGGCGGGTAGGCGAACTTGCGGGGCTTGCCGGTCTCGGGGTCGATCGGCTGGTGCGCGTTCTCCGCCTGGCGGTCGCTCAGGGTGTCGAGCTCGCCGCCCTTCGCGCTCTCGGCCAGATAGCGCCGGAACCGGCGGGTGATCACCTCGTGGATGGAGCGGACGTCGTCCTGGCCGTCGACGGCCTTGACGGCGAACCGGCGGTACTCGCTCTTGCGGGCCAGCCCGTCCTCGAACACCACCATGGACGCGACCACGTTGGTGCCCTGCAGGTTGGACACGTCGTAGCACTCGATGCGCAGCGGCGCCTCGTCCAGCTCCAGGGCCTCCTGGATCTCGCGCAGCGCCCGGCTGCGCGTGGTCAGGTCGCCGGCCCGGCGGGTCTTGTGCTGCTTGAGGGCCTCCACGGCGTTGCGCTCGACGGTGTCGAGCAGGGCCTTCTTGTCGCCGCGCTTGGGCACCCGCAGCCGCACGGGCCCGCCGCGCCGCTCGGCCAGCAGCTCGGTCATCGCGTCGACGTCCGGCGGCAGCGCGGGCACGCAGACCTCGCGCGGCACCGCCTCGCTCTCGCCGTAGATCTGGATGAGGAAGTGCTCGACCAGGTCGGCGGTGGTGACCGCCTCGACCTTGTCGACCACCCAGCCGCGCTGCCCGCGGATCCGGCCGCCGCGCACGTAGAACACCTGGACGGCGGCCTCCAGCTCGTCCTCGGCGAAGGCGATCATGTCGCAGTCGGTGCGGTCGCCGAGGACCACGGCCTGCTTCTCCAGCGCCCGCTCCAGGGCGCGGATGTCGTCGCGCAGCCGGGCGGCCCGCTCGTATTCCTGCTCGGCCGCGGCCGCGCGCATCTCGGCCTCCAGGCGCTTGACGAAGCGCGCGGTGTCGCCCGCCATGAAGTCGCAGAAGTCCTCGGCGAGCCGCCGGTGCTCCTCGGCGGTGACGCGGCCCACGCAGGGCGCCGAGCACTTGCCGATGTAGCCGAGCAGGCACGGCCGGTCGAGCTGGCGCTGCCGCTTGAACACGCCGGGGCGGCAGGTGCGCACCGGGAACACGCGCAGCAGCTGGTCGACCGTCTCGCGGATCGCCCAGGCGTGGGAGTACGGCCCGAAGTAGCGCACCCCTTTGCGCTTGGCTCCGCGCATCACCATCACCCTCGGGAACTCCTCGTCCAGGGTGACGGCCAGGTAGGGATAGGACTTGTCGTCGCGGTAGCGGACGTTGAACCGCGGGTCGAACTCCTTGATCCAGGAGTACTCCAGCTGCAGCGCCTCGACCTCGGTGCTCACCACCGTCCAGTCGACTTGCGCGGCGGTCTGCAGCATCGTCTGGGTGCGCGGATGCAGCCCGGCGAAGTCGGTGAAGTAGGAGTTCAGACGGGAACGCAGGTTCTTGGCCTTGCCCACGTAGACGACCCGGCCGTGCTCGTCGCGGAACCTGTACACCCCGGGGGACTCGGGGATGGATCCCGGTGCGGGTCGGTAGGTCGCCGGATCTGCCACGCCAGAAAGCCTAGTAGCCCTGGCGATCGGCGCCACCACCCGTCCGATGCCGCGGCATTCGCGTTCGCGCGCCGCGCCGCCGGCCGCCCACGGGGCGGGCGACGGCGCCGCGCTCGTGCGCCGCCGTCCGCCCGCCGGGACCGCTCCCCCGTCCTCGGGCACCCCGTCAGGCCAAGGTGATCTGATCGCCCTGCACGGTGACCTGCTTGGCGGTCAGCCCCTTCTTGGCGGGGCCGCTGACCACCGAGCCGTCGTCGATGCTGAACTTGCTGCCGTGGCACGGGCAGTTGATCGTGCCCCCGTCCACCGCGTCGACCGGGCAGCCGCGGTGCGGGCAGGTCACGTCGAACGCCTTGAACTGCCCCTGCTGCGGCTGGGTCACCACGACCTTCTGGGCCTTGAACACCTTGCCGCCGCCGACCGGGATCGCGGCGGTCTCGCCCAGGGCGGAGCCGGCGCCCCCGGAGCCCTCCCCGCCGGAGCCCTGGCCGCCGGAGCCGCCGCCCGACCCGCCGCACGCCGCGAGCACCCCGGCCGCCCCCGCCAGGCCGACGCCGAACAGGACCCCGCGCCGGGTCTCGCCTTCCCCAGGTGGCCGCTCGGCGGATTCCGTCCGCGGTGCGGGCTCCTGTGCCATGCCGTGTCCTCCGTCCCTCGAGACGTCCGTTGTCACTTTCACCAGGAGCACGTTCCGGCTCCCCCATTGGTTCAAAGCAGAACCATTCTCGGACACGGCACGGGGAGGCCGCGGGACGGGGCCGCTCGAAGGGAGCCGGTGTCGGGGAACTGCTCCCTTCGAGCCAGTTCGCTTGCACCTCCGCGAGGGGCGTCCCTCGCCCGTGCGTCAGCCCAAGATCTTCGCGAGGAACTTGCCGGTGTGGCTGGCCTCGACCTTCGCCACGTCCTCCGGCGTGCCGGCGGCGACGACGGTGCCGCCCCGGGAGCCGCCCTCGGGGCCCATGTCGATGATCCAGTCGGCGGTCTTGATCACGTCGAGGTTGTGCTCGATGACGATGACCGTGTTGCCCTTGTCGACCAGGCCGTTGAGCACGCCGAGCAGGCGGCGGATGTCCTCGAAGTGCAGGCCGGTGGTGGGCTCGTCCAGCACGTAGACGGTGCGGCCGGTGGACCGGCGCTGCAGTTCGGCGGCCAGCTTGACGCGCTGGGCCTCCCCGCCCGACAGGGTGGGCGCGGGCTGGCCGAGCCGCACGTAGCCCAGGCCCACGTCGTTGAGCGTCTTCAGGTGCCGGTGGATCGCGCTGATCGGCTCGAAGAACTCGGCGGCCTCCTCGATCGGCATGTCGAGGACCTCGGCGATCGTCTTGCCCTTGTAGTGGACCTCCAGGGTCTCCCGGTTGTAGCGGGCGCCGTGGCAGACCTCGCAGGGCACGTAGACGTCCGGCAGGAAGTTCATCTCGATCTTGATGGTGCCGTCGCCGGAGCAGTTCTCGCAGCGGCCGCCCTTGACGTTGAAGGAGAACCGGCCCGGCTGGTAGCCGCGCACCTTGGCCTCGGCGGTCTGCGCGAACAGCTTGCGGATGTGGTCGAACACCCCGGTGTAGGTGGCCGGGTTCGACCGGGGCGTCCGCCCGATCGGCGACTGGTCGACGTGCACCACCTTGTCGAGCTGGTCGACGCCGGTGACCCGGCGGTGCTTGCCGGGCACGGTCTTGGCCCCGTGCAGCTGCTTGGCCAGCGCGTTGTAGAGGATGTCGTTGACCAGCGTGGACTTGCCGGACCCGGACACGCCGGTGACCGCGGTGAACACCCCGAGGGGGAACGCCACGTCCACGTTGCGCAGGTTGTTCTGCTGGGCGCCCTTGACGACGATCTCCCGGCCCTTCTGCCGGGGCCGGCGGACCCGCGGCACCGGGATCTCCCGGCGGCCCGACAGGTAGGCGCCGGTCAGGGACTCCTCGCTGCGCAGCAGCTCCTCGACCGGGCCGGACACCACGATGCGGCCGCCGTGCTCGCCCGCGCGCGGGCCGATGTCGACCACCCAGTCGGCGGCCCGGATGGTGTCCTCGTCGTGCTCGACGACGATCAGCGTGTTGCCCATGTCGCGCAGCCGCAGCAGGGTCTCCAGGAGGCGCTGGTTGTCGCGCTGGTGCAGGCCGATGGACGGCTCGTCCAGCACGTACAGCACGCCCACCAGCCCGGACCCGATCTGGGTGGCCAGCCGGATGCGCTGCGCCTCGCCCCCGGCCAGGGTGGCCGAGGCGCGGTCCAGGCTGAGGTAGTCCAGGCCGACGTCCAGCAGGAAGCCCAGGCGCGCGTTGACCTCCTTGAGGACGCGCTCGGCGATGTGCCGCTCCCGTTCGGTCAGCTCCAGCGACAACAGGAACTTGGCGCACTCGCCGATCGGCATGGCCGCGACCTCGGCGATCGACTTGCCGCCCACGGTGACCGCCAGCACGTACGGCTTGAGGCGCGCGCCGCCGCAGGACGGGCACGGGATCTCCCGCATGTAGCCCTCGAAGCGCTCGCGGGTCGCGTCGCTCTCGGCCTCGGAGTGCCGCCGCTGGATGTAGGGGATGACGCCCTCGTAGGAGGTGTAGTACGAGCGGGTGCGGCCGTAGCGGTTCCTGTAGCGGACGTGCACCTGCGTCGAATGGCCGTGCAGGATCGCCTTGCGCGCCTTGGCCGGGAGCTTCTCCCAGGGGGTGTTCAGGTCGAAGCCCATGGCGTCGCCCAGCGCCGACAGCAGCCGCAGGAAGTAGTCGCTGACGTGCCCGTTCGACCACGGCTGGATGGCGCCCTCCCCCAGGGTGAGGGACGGGTCGGGCACGACCAGCTCGGGGTCGACCTCCATGCGGGTGCCGAGGCCGGTGCAGTCGGGGCAGGCGCCGTAGGGGGAGTTGAAGGAGAACGAGCGGGGCTCCAGCTCGTCGAACGACAGGTCGTCGTAGGGGCAGTACAGGTGCTCGGAGTACATCCGGGTGCGGTTCTCGTCGTCCTCGGGGAGGTCGACGAAGTCCAGCACGATCGTGCCCCCGGACAGGCCGAGCGCGGTCTCCACCGAGTCGGCCAGCCGCTGGCGCGCCGACTGCTTCACCGTCAGCCGGTCGACGATCACGGAGATGTCGTGCTTCTCCTGCTTCTTGAGCTTGGGCGGGTCGTCGAGGCGGACCATCCGCCCGTCCACCATGGCCCGCGAGTACCCCTTGGACTGCAGCTCGCGGAACAGCTCGACGTATTCGCCCTTGCGGCCGCGGATCACCGGGGCGAGCACCTGGAACCGGGTGCCCTCCTCCAGTTCCAGCACCCGGTCCACGATCTGCTGCGGCGCCTGGCGGCTGATCGGCCGGCGGCACACCGGGCAGTGGGGGCGGCCGATGCGCGCGTACAGCAGCCGCAGGTAGTCGTAGACCTCGGTGATCGTGCCGACCGTGGAGCGCGGGTTCTTGCTGGTCGACTTCTGGTCGATCGACACCGCCGGGGACAGGCCCTCGATGAAGTCGACGTCGGGCTTGTCCATCTGGCCGAGGAACTGGCGGGCGTAGGCCGACAGCGACTCCACGTACCGGCGCTGCCCCTCGGCGAAGATCGTGTCGAACGCCAGACTCGACTTGCCGGAACCGGACAGCCCGGTGAACACGATCAGAGAGTCCCGCGGCAGGTCCAGCGAGACGTCCTTCAGGTTGTGCTCGCGTGCTCCACGCACGATGAGTCGGTCATGCACGGCGTTCTTCCGGTTCCTTGTCTGGGCGCGAAGGCGAGACACGATGGCCTCAGGGTAACCAGAGGCGGCGACAGCTCCCCGGGGAAATAACGCGACGTCGAGCCGCCGCATTTCGTGCCGGTCCCGGCCCGCTTTGTTTATGGTCCGCGCCCGTCCCATCGACCGGGCGCACCACCGAACCGTACACGTGTTCGAACACCTGACGCCACCGGAACCGCACCCGTGCCTTCTCACCGCTCCCGCCCAGGCCCCCGCACGCGTTCCGCACAGGACGGCCGCGCGGTCATCGGCCGCGGGCGGCGAGGGCGCGGCGGCGCGCCTCGCTGTCCCCGTGGGCGTCCCGCGACATGACCCAGACCATGTCGCGGCCGGTCTCCGCGGGGAGCACGGCGGCGCGGGGCTGGACGCGGTCCAGCCGGTAGCCGAGCGAGCGCGGGACCGCGGCGCTGGCCGCGTTCGCCTGATCGCAGTGGATCTCGGTGCGGTCGATGCCGGGGAGGGCGAACGCCACGTCCGTCATCAGCGCGGCGGCCGTGCTCGCCAGACCGCGGCGGGTGTGCGCGGCGTGCACCCAGTAGCCGATCTCGAGGCACTCCGGCCCGGCGCGGCGGTGCAGGCCGACGCAGCCCAGCACGGCCGTCTCCTCGGGGTCGAACACGCCGTAGACGAACTCGGCGCCGCGGTCCCAGGCGTCGACCGAACTCCGGAGGAAGGCGCGCTGGCCCTCCAGGGAGGGCGCGTCCTGCGCCCAGGGCATCCACGTGCGCAGGTGTTCGTGGGACTCCGTGACGGCGTCGAGGAGGATCGCCGCGTCGCCCTCGCTCCAGCGGCGCAGGACCAGTCCGGGCGCGCCCAGACGGGGCGGCGGCCACGCGGATGCGTTCACGGCCCCATCGTGGCCGCCGCCGCACCGTCCGGGCCAACGCTTTTTCAGGGGCGGGGCCGCAGCCCGTCGAACACGATCATCAGCGTGCGGCGGCGCAGGTCGTCGTCCCACGCCCCGTGCATGGCGCCCTGGCAGGTGGCGGTGAGGATCGCCATGACCTGGTCGAGCCGGACGTCCGGACGCACGGCGCCGGCGCGCTGCGCGCCCTGCAGCAGCTCGCCGACCACGTTCTCCAAGGCGCCGCGGATCTGCTCGTCGGTCCGGACGCCCATGCCCTCGGCGGCCAGCAGGCCCAGCACGGTCCGCACCCGGGCCGCCCGCTCGACCATGAACGCGAAGAAGTCGAAGAAGGCCGTGGCCGGATCGGCGCCCGCCGCCAGCGCGGCCGCCTCGTCCACCAGCCGGGCCCGCAGCTCCTTCATGATCGCCGCGAGCAGGTCGCGCTTGGTCGGGAAGTGCCGGAACACCGTGCCGATCGCGACCCCGGCCCGCGCCGCCACCTCCTCGGTGGAGGCTCCCTCCCCCTTCTCGGCGAACACCTCCTCGGCGGCGGCCAGGATGCGCGCCCGGTTCCGCCGGGCGTCCGCGCGCAGCCGCCGCCCGGTCTCCTGCCCGCCGCGCCCCGCCTGCCCGGCGTCGTCAGGTCCGCGTGCCGTCATGGCCTACTTCTTCCCAGCCGATTGACAAGATGAGTCGCCACTCATGATTTTCCAGTCGAGTCATCGCTCATCTTCGGCCGAAGGGACTTCCGATGCCTCGGCAGAGCGTCCCCACGCCCCGCGAGCTGTTCGCCCGCTTCCAACGCAACGTCCTGGAGGGCGGCGTCGCGTTCACCGAGGACATGTGCGCGGAGGACATCGTCCTGGAGACGCCCTTCTCGCCGAAAGGCGCGCCCGGCCGCGTCGAGGGCCGGGACGCGGTGATGCGCTTCGTCGCGGCAGGGCGGAGGTCCCTGGACGTGCGGTTCGAGAAGTTCCGCGACGTCGTCGTCCACGAGACCGCCGACCCGGAGGTGATCGTCGTCGAGTACGCGCTGGCCGCGGCGGCGGGCCCCGGCGGCCCGACGCTCGTCGCCCCCTTCGTCGTCGTGCTGCGCGCCCGCGACGGGCGCATCGCGCATTGGCGCGAGTACCAGAACACGGCCGCCATCGCCGAGGCCCTCTCCGGCCGGCCGCCCGGTCAGCCGTCGTCCAGGGCGAAGTCCACGTAGCGGTCGAAGGACCGCTGGACGGCCGCCTTGCCGTCGGTGGAGACGATGCGCTTCCACCAGCCCCCGTACACGCGGCGGAAGTGGTAGGGCTCCAGCAGCCGCAACGCCCTGCGGATCGTCCTCGGCCGCTCGGGGATGAGGTTGGGGTAGGACCACATGAAGCTGACCCAGCGGCGGTCCTGGACGACATGCAGGATGTCCCCGGTGAACAGGGCTCCCTCCCCGTCCTCGGCGTCGCGCCAGTGCAGCACCTGGCCGCCGGCGAAGTGCACGCCCGCGTTGATCAGGGTGAGGCCGTCGGCGATCTCCAGGGTGTCGCCCGACCAGAACCGCACCGCGTCGTCGGGACGCGCCACCCACTGCCGGTCGGCCTCGTGGATGTAGACGGGGGCGTCGAAGGCGTGCGCCCACTCGATCATCGAGCCGTAGAAGTGCGGATGGCTGATCGCGATCGCCGAGACCCCGCCCAGCTCCCGCACCTGGCGGACGACGTCGTCGTCGATGTAGGTGATCATGTCCCACAGCACGTTGCCGGAGGGCGTCCGGACGAGCAGGGCGCGCTGGCCGATGGAGGTGGGCGGCGCGGCGCCCACGCCGAAGACGTCCTCCCCCTCCTGCGCGACCTCGCCGCGGTGCCCGGCGGCGCGCAGCTCCTCGAGGGTGGTCCACCGCTGGCCGTCCCACCCGACGTACTGCCGTTCGTCCAGGCAGATGGGGCAATCCTCGCGCGGCTCTCCGTATTGGACGCCGCAGGTGACACAGATCGGATGCGTCATGATCGCCATTCTTCCCCCAGGGCGCCGGGGCATCCTGGCCGCCCCCGCGGCGGCGGGATCAGCGATCGTCGGCGAGGTCGGGATCGTCGGCCAGGCGGCGCAGGACGTCCAGGGACCGAATGGTGATCGCGCTGCGGGCGACGTCGAGGCCGCCGCGCACCCGCTCGCCCGCCAGGATCCGGGCGACCTTGCGGCGGCCCATGCCCGCCCAGCGGCCGAGGTCCTGCTGGGGGACGGGCACGCTGATCTCGTAGCCGCCGTCGGGTCCGGGACGGCCGAACCGCGCCGTCAGCCGCAGCAGGCGGCCGGCCAGGCGGCGCTCGGCGCGGTCGGGGAAGTGCGCGACGCGCAGCTCGTTGGCGTCCCGCAGCCGCTCGGCCAGCACCGCGGCCACCGCCCACGCGGCGCCCGGATGGGCGTCCAGGACGGCCCGGAACCGCGCCGCGGGCAGGACGAGCGCCTCGACCGGGGTGAGGGTCTCCACGTTGGCGTGCCGGACGCCGCCGTCCACCGCCTCCAGCTCCCCGACCACGTCGCCGGGGCCCAGCACGTCCAGGATCGCGATCTCGCCGAAGCGGTCCACCCACACTTTCACGGCGCCCCGGCGCAGCACGTACACCTGGGCGCTGCGGGTGTGCTCGCGCATCAGGAAGGCGCCCGGTCTGATCAGAGTCGTGGTGGCGGCCGCGCGCAGCGCCTCTCGGGCGCGTTCCGTCAGGAGGTCCCAGAACGTGGCGACGCGCGGGGTGGTGGTCATGTCGCCTCCTCTCCGCTCCCGGCCAGGCGGAAGCGCACGTTCCCCATTCCAGTGAAACCCGGCGATGCGCCGGTGCACCGCGTAGCACGACACAGGTGACGGCGTCCGCGGCCGCGTCATCCGGATGCGGCGGCTCGGACTGCGCGGTCACGGCTGGGGTCCGGCCCCGGAGCCGCGGCGGCTCAGTTCCCCGGGGCCGGGTCCTGGTCGTCCGCACGGTCCGACCGCAGCCACTGGTCGATGGCCTGGACGCGGCGCGCGCAGTCGGCGGCGGCCGCGTGGTCGCCCAGGGCCAGATGGGACGCGCGCCGCCGGTCCAGCGCGGCGCGCTGGCCGCGCAGGTCGCCCATCTCGCGGCGGATGGCGATCTCCGCGTCGAAGTGCGCCACGGCGCGCGCGTGCCGGCGGAGGCGCTGGCAGGCCCGCCCCATGGTGTGCAGCGAGTGCGCCTGGCCCCTGGTGTCGCCGAGCTCGGCGGCGGTGTCGAAGGCCCGCCGCCCCGCCTCCAGCGCCTCCGCGGCCCTGTCCAGCTCGAGGTAGATGGACGCGAGGTTCACCAGGGCCGTGCCCTCGCTGTGGCGGTCGCCGACGTCGCCGAGGACGCGCAGCGCCTCCCTCTCCACCTCGAGGGCCTCGCCGGCGCGGCCGCTGCGCAGCAGCACCATGGCGTAGGTGTCCAGGCCGACGCCCATGCCGTACCGGTCGTCGATCTCGCGGCGGATCTCCAGCGCCTGCCGGGCGGCCCGCTCGGCCTGCTCGTGCAGGCCCAGCTGCAGGTACGTGCGGGCGAGGCTGCCCAACGTGGTGGCCAGCCCGCCGCGCGCGCCCAGCCGGTGCCACAGGTCCAGGGCCTCCAGTCCGAAGACGAAGGCCTCCTGGTGGCGGTCCAGACGGCGCAGCACCAGCGACAGGTGCTCCAGGTCGTGCGCCTCGCCGTGCAGGTCGCCGATCTCCCGGCGGATCTCCAGGGCGCGCAGCAGCTGTTCGCGCGCCTCGGGGTAGCGGCCCAGACGCCCGCACACGATCCCGATCTGGGCGAGCGCCTCGGCCTCGCCGTGCCGGTCGCCGACCCCGCGGTGCAGCCGCAGCGCCTCCCCGCAGTAGCTGAACGCCTCCGCGAAGCGGGCCGCGTCGCACATCAGCATGCCGAGGGTGGCGAGCGCACGGGCCTCCCCGTGCCGAACGCCCAGGGCGCGGTAGGTGTCGAGCGCTTTCCGGCCGTCCCGCAGCGCCAGGTCGCGCAGGCCCAGCGCGTTGTACATGCGGGCCAGCTCGGTGAGCGCCTGCGCGGCTCCGAACCGGTCCGCCTGCTCCTGCCGGATGGAGAGGGCTTCCAGGGCGCGCGACACGGCGGCGTGGACGGCGCCCTTGCGGCGGTGCACCCGGGCGAGGGTGAGCAGGGCCTCGGCGACGCCGGGCATGTCGCCGATCCGCCGGCGGATGCGCAGGGCGCGGTCCGCGTGCTCCAGCGCGGCGTCGTCGGCGG
This sequence comes from Actinomadura rubrobrunea NBRC 15275, assembly GCF_001552235.1. Lineage (NCBI taxonomy): Bacteria > Bacillati > Actinomycetota > Actinomycetes > Streptosporangiales > Thermomonosporaceae > Actinomadura > Actinomadura viridilutea. Next base: position 98,485 of record NZ_BCQU01000007.1, read on the forward strand.
CCAGGCCCAGGTGGGCGCGGGCGAGGATCTCCTCCGCGTCGGCGACGCCGCCGCGGTCGCCCAGCTCCCGGTGGATGCCCAGGGCGCGCCGCGCGTGCTCGATCGCCGTCGGGTAGCGGCCGAGGGTGGTGTGCACGTCGGCGAGGACCGCCAGCGCGGCCGCCTCGCCGAACCGGTTCGGCGGGTCAAGCGACCGGAAGCCGCGCCGCGCGTCCTCGGCGTATCCGATGGCCTGCACGGACCGTCCCACCACCGCGTGCGCCACGGCCAGGTTGTGCAGCATGACCGCGGCGGCCGCCCAGTCCTCCTCGGTGCGCGCGGCGTGCAGGCCGGCCTGCTGGACGGCGATGGTGTCCTCGGTGTAGCGGCGGAAGTTCTGGAAGTCGAACAGCGCGTCCGCCAGCTCCCAGCAGGTGCGGTGCAGCCCCAGCCGGGCGGCCTGTTCCACGGCCGCGACCAGGTTGCGCCGCTCCGCCTCGAACCACGCCAGGCTCGTCGTGCGCTCGGCCGCGCTGGTCGCGTCGTTCGCGCCGGGCGCGTCCGCGGCCGTGTCCTCGTGGGCGTCCAGGGTGGGGCGGCGGTGCCGCCTCAGCGCCCGTCCCGCGTTCCGCGCGTCGGCGAGGTATCGGGCCAGCATCCGGCGCTGCGCGGCCAGACGATCGCTGTCGGCGTCCTCGATGAGGCCGCGTTCGCGGGCGAAGTCGCGCAGCAGGTCGTGCATGCGGTAGCGGCCCGGGGCGACGTCGTGCACGAGGTACGCCTGCCGCAGCCCTTCGAGGCATTCGCGCGCCTCGTCCTCCGGCCGGTCGAGCAGCGCGGCCAGGACGCGCGGGGTGAAGTCCGGCCCGACGAGCAGCCCGAGCCTGCGGAACGCGGCGCGCTGGTCGCGGCGCAGCCCGCGGTAGGCGACCTCGAAGGTGGGGCTGAGCACGCCGTTCAGACGCTGCGGGACGCCGCCGCCGTGGACGCCGGGCGGCCGCAGCCCGCCGTAGCCTCCGGAGGCCGCGCCGTCGGGGTCGGCGAGCTGGCGCAGCGTCACGTCGATCGGCTCGCCGGGGTTGTCGGCCAGCCGCCCCGCCATGATGCCGAGGGCCAGCGGCAGGAAGCCGCACTCGCGGGCGAGCCGCAGGGCGGCGTCGCGCGCGTCCCGCACCCGGCGGTCGCCGGGGCCGAGCACCGCGGCGAACAGGTCCAGGGCCTCGTCCGGCGTCATCTCCCGCAGCTCGAGCGTGCGGATGTCGGCGCCTTCCAGCAGGACGGGCAGCCGCCGCTGCGTGGTCACCACCGCCAGTCCGGCGTCCATGGCGGCCAGCAGCGGACGGATCTGCTCGGGCCCGGCGGCGTCGTCCAGGATCAGCAGGACGCGCCGCCCGGCCAGCAGCGACCGGCACTGCGCGGCCAGCTCGGACTCGCCGCGCGACAGCCGGTCGCCGGGCACGCCGAGGCCGCGCAGCACCTGCCCCATGGCCTCCGCGGCGGTGACCGGCGCGCGGGTCGTGCCGCGCAGGTCGGTGAAGACGACGCCGTCGGGGAAGCGGTCGGCCACCCGGTGCGCCCAGTGCAGCGCCAGGGTCGTCTTGCCGACGCCCGCCATGCCCTGGATGACCACGGCGCGGGGCGTCTCGGCCTGGGACACCAGCAGGTCCAGCTTGCCGAGGCTGACGGCGCGTCCGGTGAAGTACGGGTTGTCGGCCGGCAGCCTCGAGGCGGGCGCCCCCGCGGCGGGGCGCTCCAACGGCACGGGCGCGCGGACGGCGATCACCGCGCCGGGTGCGCGTCCCTCCGATGCCGCGCCCGGCGCCGACCCGCCGCCGGCGGCCGAGGGGACGGCCTCCCCCGCCGCCCCGGCGGCGCCGTCCGGCGACGGGTCGGGCCACTCGTCGCCCCACGCCCCCGCGGCGCGGCGCAGCGCCTCGGCGTCCAGGATGACCAGGGGGCGGCTGCGGCCGCCCAGGACGCCCTTGGCGCGCCACCGCCGGAAGCACCGCACCAGGGTCTCGCGGGAGATGCCCGCCCAGTTCGCCAGCTCCGCCTGGCTGAGCCTCGCGGGCACCTCGATCCCGCGCGCGGTGCGCTCCCCGAAGCGGTGCGCCAGTTCCAGCAGGTGGTAGGCCAAGCGCTGCGGGTGCCCGGCCCCGCGCACCGCCTGCCGCCGCCCCTCGAAGGCGGCGCCGCGCGCGATCGCGTGCATCATCGCCTCGGTCACGCGGGGGTTGGCGGCCAGGAGTCCGGCGAACGCGCCGCGGTCCACGCGCAGCGCGGTGACGTGGTCCAGCGCGGCCACCGACCCGCGCTGCGGATGCCCCCACGGCGCCAGCGCGCCCACCACGTCGCCCGACCCGAACAGATCGATGACCGACTCGTCGCCGTCGCCGGAGTCGACGAACTCCTTGGCGACGATGTTGCCGGTGGTGCGGGCGCCGGCCTTGAACACGACGTAGACGGCCGCGGCCGCCACCCCCTGGTGCAGCAGCATGCCGCCGGGCGGGATGTCGGTGCGCCGCCCCATCGCCCGCAGCGCCTGCCGGTCGGTCGCCGACAGCAGCTCCCAGAAGCTGCCGGGCCGCACGTCGTGGTCGATCAACGCTCACCCGCCCGCGGTCGTCGCGGCCACGGCCAGGGTCCAGCACACGAACAGCACGGCGGCCGCCGCGGCCCACACCACCGCCCGCCAGGCCAGGTCGCAGCAGCGGTACGCCGCGGCCAGCAGCCTTCGCAGCTCCTCGTCCCGCGCCCGCCGATCGAGCGCCGATCCGGACGCGAACGGCGTCCACGGCACGCCCGGGTCGAGCGGCGCGCCCGTGCGGCCCCGCGCCGTGCCGAGCGCGGCGACCAGCACCAGGCGCGACCGGACGGCCAGCGCGGCCGACCCGGCGGACGCCGCCGCGACCGGCGCCAGCAGCGCCAGCTGGAGGGCGCCGAGCCGGCCGCCCCCGTGGGCCAGCTGGGTCGCCGCCCCGACCAGCACGAGGATCAGGACGATCGCGGCGACGGCGGCGTCCTGCCCGCACGCCCGCAGCAGGACCCCGGCCTGTCCGAGGACGTCCTCCGGCCGCTCGGCCCCGTCCCCCGGCGGGCCTGCGGGCGGCACCGCGCCGCGTCCGAAGAGGGGTCTCGTCACCACCGCGTCACCGTCCTCCCGGGTCGTTCCCCCGCCCGGCCGTCTCCGGCCGTCTACGGACGATGGTGATACGGCCCAGGCGGGAAGTCCGTCCGGTACGGCACGGTTCGGTTGAGTCCGGCGACTCAATCCGGCCGCGCGCACGGGCGGACCCGCCGATGCGGGAAGATGGTCGTCCGGCCGGTCCCCGCGCCCCGGCCGGAGGAGACGGAAGGACGGCACATGAGCTACACGGGCAACGTCGAGGTCGGCGGCGAGCCGGACGTGCGGGAGCTGCCGGGCCTGACGATCACCAAGGTGGCGGTCGGGCCGTACGACAACAACGCCTACGTGCTGCGCTGCACCGCCACCGGCGACCAGCTGCTCATCGACGCGGCCAACGAGGCCCCCCGCCTGCTGGAGCTGATCGGCGACGGGCCGCTGGGCCGGATCGTCACCACGCACCGCCACCAGGACCACTGGATGGCGCTCAGCGAGGTCGTCCAGGCCACCGGCGCGCCCGTGGTGGCCCATCCCCTCGACGCCGAGGCGCTGCCCGAGCCGGTGGCCGAACCGGTCGAGCACGGCGACACCGTGCGCGTGGGCAAGGCGACGCTGGAGGTCATCCACCTGCGCGGCCACACGCCCGGCTCCATCGCGCTGCTGTACGACGCGGGCGGCGAGCTCGCCGACAGTCCGCACCTGTTCACCGGCGACAGCCTCTTCCCCGGCGGGGTGGGCAACACCTGGGGCGACCCGGTGCGCTTCCGGCAGCTGCTGTCGGACGTGGAGGAGCGCGTGTTCGACCGGCTGCCCGACGACACCTGGTTCTACCCTGGCCACGGCAAGGACTCCACGCTCGGCCGGGAACGCCCGTCGCTGCCCGAGTGGCGCGAACGCGGCTGGTGACGGCGGCGGGGCGCGGAACGCCCCGCCGGGTCAGGCCAGGAGGCCGACCGGGACGTCCACGTGGCGGGCGCGCAGCCACTCGCCGAGCGCCTTGGCCTGCGGGTCGAAGCGGGCCTGCGCCGCCACGCCCTCGCCCAGCAGGCCCTCTATCACGAAGTTGAGGGCCCGCAGGTTGGGCAGCACGTGGCGGCGGACGGGCAGGTCGGCGGTCTCCGGCAGCAGGCTGCGCAGCTTCGCGACGGTCAGCGTGTGCGCCAGCCAGCGCCAGGCGTCGTCCGACCGCGCCCACACGCCGAGGTTGGCGTCGCCGCCCTTGTCGCCGCTGCGGGCGCCGAACAGGGCGCCCAGCGGGACGCGCCGCGTGGGCTGCCCGGACGGCGGCGGCTCGGGCAGCGGCGGTTCGGGCTCGTCGGACGGCTCGCGCGTCACCGGCGCCGGGGGGATGTCGACGCGGGTGCCGTCCGGCAGCACCGCGACGTGCGGAACCTCGGACGCGTCGACGAAGGCCGCCTCGTAGACGCCGTACGGGGAGGCGTCCGACGGCGGCGCGGTCACGTGGAACCCCGGGTAGCTGGCCAGCGCCAGCTCGACCGCGGCGCCGCTGAAGGCGCGCCCGACCACGGCGGCGTCGGCGTCCTTGACCTCGCAGTGCAGCAGCGCGCTGGCCTCCTGCTCGGTGGCGGCGTCCGGGCGGTCGGTCCGGGCGAGCGTCCAGCGGATCCGCGCGGGCGGGCGGTCCTTGAGGGCGCGTTCCATCTGGTCGCGCACGAGCGCGGCCTTGGCCTCGATGTCCAGGCCGGTGAGCACGAAGGTGACGGCGTTGCGGTATCCGCCCAGGCGGTTGAGGCACACCTTGAGCCGGGGCGGCGGGGGCTCGCCGCGCGCCCCGCTGATCCGGACGCGGTCGGGCCCGTCGTCGGCGAGGGTCAGGGCGTCGAACCGCGCGGTGACGTCGGGGCCGAGGTAGCGGGCGCCGCCGATCTCGTACAGCAGCTGCGCGGTGACCGTGCCGACGGTGACGGCCCCGCCGGTCCCCTCGTGCTTGGTGATGACGCTGCTGCCGTCGGCGTGGACCTCGGCGATCGGGAAGCCGGGCGCGGCCACGTCGTGCTCGGTGAAGAACGCGTAGTTGCCGCCGGTGGCCTGGGCGCCGCACTCGATGACGTGCCCGGCGGCCACCGCCCCGGCCAGTTCGTCGAAGTCGTCGCGAGCCCAGCCGAAGCGCGCCGCGGCCGGGCCGACGACCAGCGAGGCGTCGGTGACCCGGCCGGTCACCACGATGTCGGCCCCCGCGCGCAGGCATTCGGCGATGCCGAACGCGCCGAGGTAGGCGTTGGCGGTCAGCGGCCGGCCGAGGCCCAGCTCGGCGGCGCGCGGCAGCAGGTCGTCGCCCTCGACGTGGGCGACGGCGACGTCCAGGCCGAGCCGGTCGGCCAGCTCCCGCACCCGGTCGGCCAGCCCGGCGGGATTCAGCCCGCCCGCGTTCGTGACGATCTTGACGCCCCGGTCGACGGCCTCGCCGAGCGTCTCCTCCAACTGGCGCAGGAACGTGCGGGCGTAGCCGCGGGCGGGGTCCTTCATCCGGTCGCGGCCGAGGATCAGCATGGTCAGCTCGGCCAGGTAGTCGCCGGTGAGCACGTCCAGCGGCCCGCCGGTGAGCATCTCCCGGACGGCGGCGAACCGGTCGCCGTAGAAGCCGGAGGCGTTGCCGATCCTGATCACGCGCCCTCCCCCGGGCGGCGGCCTCGGCCGGGCGGGCCGGCGAACGCCTGCGCGATCTCCAGCCAGCGGGCCGCGTCGGCGCCGACGGCGGTCAGGCCGGTGTCGGCGGGGTGCCGCCGCTGCGTGACGACGAGGCAGAAGTCGAGCGCGTCGCCCGCGACGCTTTGCCGGGCGTCCGGCGGTCCCCACGTCCAGACGTCCCCGTCCGGCCCGGTCAGCTCGATCCGGAACTCCTCGCCCGGCGGCCGCAGCCCGCGCACTTGGAAGGAGAAGTCGCGGGTGCGCACGCCGATGTGGGCGACGTGGCGGAGCCGCGCGGTGGGGGCGTGCTCGACGCCGAGCGCGTCGAACACGTCCTGCGCGTGCGCCCAGGTCTCCATCAGCCGCGCGGTCGCCATGGACGCCGCGCTCATCGGCGGCCCGTACCAGGGAAGCCGCCGCCCCTCCGGAACGGCCGCGAGCGCCGCGGCCAGCTCCTCCCGGCCGCGCCGCCAGGCGGCGAGCAGCTCGCCGCGGGGCCTGCGGGCGCCTTCCCGCGCCCCCCGGTCGACGTAATCGTCGCCGGCTCCGATGGCGCGCTCGCGCTCGGCGGGGAAGTCGTCGGGGGTGCGCGCCGCGATGAGCGCCTTGGCGTCCGTCCAGGCCAGGTGGGCGATCTGGTGCGCGATCGTCCAGCCGGGCGCCGGCGTCGGGGTCGACCAGTCCACGTCTTCGCGCGCCACCAGGTCGTCCAGTTCCCGGCTTTCGGCGGCCAGGTCCGCCAGGATCGGTCCGGGGTCGGCCACTGCCGCTCGCCTCCTCCCTGAGCCCTGGAAGGAGGGTGTCACCGGTGATCCAAAGAATCAAGCGTGCTTGATTGTTTCCGTTCCCGTCGGAGCGTCCCGGGCCTGGAAACGGCGGGCCGCGCCCGGTCCGCGCCGGGACGGCGGCACGGACCGGGCGCGGCGTCTGGGGGAATCAGAACGGCCCGCTCAGCAGCGCTTGCCGCTGTTGATGCAGAACACGGCGAAGCGCATCAGCTGCCGAGGCATCACGTTGACGAAGTCGCCGTGGTCGGTGATCGGGTTGTGCAGCTGCTCGGGGAAGCTGTCCAGCGCGTAGACGCGGCCCTTGCGGATCTGGGCCTTGGTCAGGTTGATCTTGTAGCTGATCGTCATGCGCAGCTGCGGCACGGGGCGGGTGCCGCGCGGGCAGGCGCCGTTCGCCCTGGGGAACACCACGTGCGTGCGGTGGTTGGCGCTGTCGGTGTTGCGGCCGTCCCAGCAGCTGGGGAAGTCCAGGATGCGGGTCAGCCGGCTGCCCTTCGGGCAGATCGGGTACTTGTCGGTGACGACCCGGTCGGTGAAGCCGGAGCACGTCCAGGCCGCCCTGGCGTTGGCGGGGCCGTTCGTGGCGGCCTTGGCGTCGCCGGTGATCACGCGCATGAACCTGGGCATCGCGGTGACCTTCGCGCGGGGGTTGCCGCGGAACTCCAGCTTCACCGAGGCGGGCACCTGGATGCGTCCCACGTTCAGGTCGGCGGCGCTCTGGTCGTTCTGCGGCGGGTCGTTCGGGCTGCGCAGGCGGAGCACCGGCCAGAAGTAGGTGGACTTGTCGCCCGCCTTGCAGGTGGTGCCCGCGCGGGCCAGGCTCTCGTCGGTGGAGAACCCGTCGGTGGACTTGTTGCCCACGTAGTCGTGGGTGTGGTGCGCGCCGTTGACGACGCCGGGCGCGGTGATGAAGTTGTCGGAGTTGTAGTGGCCGTTCTTGTTGCGCCCGCAGCGCGAGGTGAACGTGCCGCGCGACCCGCCGCGCTTCACCTTGGGCCGCCGGACGTTGGGCCGCACCCGCCGGATGTCGATGAAGTCCGACGCGACGGGCCGCAGCTGCTGCTCGCCGTTGCCCTGCTCGCCGCCGTTGCCCATGCCGTTGCCGGTGCCGCCGCCCTGGCCGGCCCCGGCGTTGGGAGCGCCGTTGAGGGTGCAGGCGGCGAGCGCGTCCAGCCCGGCGGGGCGCTCGGCGACCCGGCCGATGGCGGTGGCGATCCGGTTGATGGTGGCGAGGCGCTTGTCGCGCAGCGGCCCGAGCACCGCGTTCTGCGCGAAGTCGGGACCGCCCTCCCCCGCGCTGGTGACCAGCCGGTTGTTGGCCTCCTGGATCTGGATGTTCAGCTGCATGAGGTTGCGGTCGACCTCGGCCCTGGCCTTTGCGGGGACGGCGGGCAGCCGGGACGCCACGTCCGGGCAGTTGACGGACAGCGCGCGGGGGGCGCCGGCGGAGTGGGACGCGGCCGTCGCCGGGCCGGCGCCGGACAGGGTGGCCAGCACCACGCCCCCGCCGGCGGTGAGAGCGACAGTGCTCAGAAAGGCTCGCGGTCGCCGTGCGAAACGCATGCGGCGCTCCCTCCTTGGTCAGCGTTCGAGGAAGGGCACCCGGCTCCGTTCGGCCAGTACGCACGCCCGCCCGGCGGGGGTTCAACGCGACCGAGAAATTCTTGAGCCGCCCGTCCGCGTCACGCGCAGTGACCGCGTCGCATCCGAACGGCGACGGCCGCTTAGGCGGCCCTCAGCGCCGGACTAAGCGAACCTTAAGAGCCCGTGCGGCGGCCCGGTCGGGGCTAGCCTCGGCGACGTCCCAGACCTTCGACCTGAACGGGCGGCCCGCGCGGCACCCCTTGCAGAGGACACCCGGCTTCCAGCCGTGCGGGCCGCCCGCCCCCCTCATCCGAAAGGAGACGACTGAAGAGAGCTCCGTTCGGTGATGAACGCGGTGATGAATACGCCGAACACACGACACCGTTGAATACGCGCGCGGTCCGCCGCGTGTTCAACGCCCCGCCGCACGACCTTGACGATCACGGCAGTGATCACGGTTGCGGGGCCTCGACCGGACGGCCGTCCCGGGCGGCCAGCGAGGCTATCCGCTCCCGCGCGTCCGCCAGAGAGCGCGCCGCCATCTCCGTGAAGCGCGCCAGATGCGGCAGATGCTCCGCCAAGGTCATCTCCGCGTGGACGTACCACTGGTTCTCCTCGGGGACGCCGAGGTGTTCGCGGAAGTACGCCCGCAGGTACGGCTCCTGGAAGTCGCATCCGTGGCGCGGGCTCCCCGGCCCGTAGGCGCCTCCCCGCGCGGTGACGACCACGACCCTGGTGCGCCGCAGCAGGGGCTCCCCGCTGTCCGGGTCGACGTGGGCGCCGGGGAAGGTGATCCGGTCGATCCACGCCTTGAGCGCGGCGGGCACCGAGAAGTTGTACATGGGGGCGCCGATCAGCACGGTGTGCGCGGCGTGCAGCTCCTCGATCAGCGGCAGGGTCCGCGCCCAGTCCCGCCGTTCGGCCGCGTTCGCGGCCAGCGCCTCCACCTCGCCGAGCGGGACGGTCCCGCGCCTTTCCACGCGCCGGCCGAGGTCGACGTACGGCGGGCCCACCGGCGGCACCGGGTCGGCGACCAGGTCGCGGTACCGGTATCCGGCGGCTGCGTGCTCCCGCCGCCAGACCTCGGCGAACAGGGAGGTCAGCCGCCTGCTGACGGAGCCGTCGGAGTGCGGCGCGCCGGAGTCGATGTGCAGCAGAGATAGCATGTCGTCACCGTCCATGAGGTCGCCCTGACTCGCAGGGTCTCGTGTGCTTCCGTCCATCGCCTTGACGACGACCCGTGCCGAGGAAAGGTGACCGATGGACTCTCAGGCGGCGCTGGCCGCGCATTTCGACCGCTCCCGCGGGCAGCTGCGGGGTGTGGCGCTCCGCATGCTGGGCTCGGCGGACGAGGCGGACGACGCCGTGCAGGAGGCGTGGCTGCGGGCCAGCCGCGCCGACGCCGGGGGCGTCGCCAACATGACGGCCTGGCTGACCACGATCGTCGGCCGGGTGTGCCTGGACATGCTGCGCTCGCGCCGCCGCCGCGGCGAGCAGTTCGTCGACGCGGCCGCGTTCGAGGCGCTGACCGCCGAGGCCGGCGCGGCGAGCCCCGAGGACGAGGCGGTGACGGCCGACTCCGTCGGGCTGGCCCTGCTGGCGGTTCTGGACGCGCTCGGCCCCGCCGAACGGGTCGCCTACGTGCTGCACGACCTGTTCTCCGTGCCGTTCGACGAGATCGCCCGGATCGTCGGCCGGTCGCCCGCCGCGGCCAAGAAGCTGGCCAGCCGCGCCCGGCACCGCGTCCACGCGCGTCCCGACGTGCCCGCCGCCGACCTCGCCCGGCAGCGCCGCGTGGTGGACGCCTTCCTCGCCGCGTCCCGCTCGGGCGACCTGGACGCCCTGCTGGCGGTGCTGGCGCCCGACGCGGTGCGGCGCAGCGACCTGGCCGCGCCGCCCGAGGCGCGGGTGCGGGGCGCCCGCCGCATCGCCGAGGAGACGGCCGCCAACACCGCCCGCGCCCGGCTGGCGCGGCCCGTCCTGGTGGACGGCCGCCCCGGGCTCGTCGTGGCGCCGCGCGGGCGGGTGCTGCTGGCGCTGAAGCTGACGATCGACGGCGACCGGGTCGCCGCGATCGACGTCATCGGCGACCCGGCGCGCCTGCGCGAGGTGCGCCTGTCCCTGCTCGACCCCCCGCCGCCCGCGCGGGCCGTCTGACGGCGTGCGCCGCGCCCGGACTCGGCGTCCTCAGAAGGACAGCACGGACGCCGGGGTGACCGCGCGCTCCTCGAGGCGGCCGGTGCCGGGCACGTCGTAGCGGGCCAGGACGGTCAGGCCTTTCGGCAGGTAGGGGCGGTGCGGGTCGCCGACCAGGACGTCCACGCCGAACCGCCGCTGCGCGCGCAGGAACGCGGTCATGGCCTCGGCGAGGTCAGGGTCGTAGCAGACGTCGCCGGCGAGGATCACGTCCGCCGCCACGGGCCCGGGGGACGCCAAGACGTCCTCGCGTCGCACGTCGACGCGCGCGCCGTTCAGCGCGGCGTTCAGGCGGACGGCGGCCGCGGCCAGGGGATCGACGTCGCAGGCGGTGACCCGCCCCGCCCCGGCCAGCGCGGCGCAGATCGCGACCATGCCGGACCCGCTGGCCAGGTCGAGGACGCGCCGTCCCGCGACCGCCTCGGGATGGTCGAGCACGTACCGTCCCAGCGCCTGCCCGCCGGCCCACGGGAACGCCCAGAACGGCGGCGGCACGTCGTCCCGGCCTCCGGCGACGGCCTCCCAGGCGGCGAACGGCTCGTCGGCCAGATGCAGGCGCAGCTCCGGCAGCAGCGGCGGCGCGCCGACCCGTGTCAGCGACCGCACCACGGCCTCGTCGTCCACCTCGCCGTTCCCCCCTCGCAGTTCACTTCACCGTCCATGGCGGGCACCGTCACTTGAGGGTGGCGCTGGCCAGGTCGCCGGGCTCGGCGCCCGCCTGGGCGATCACGTCACCGCTCGGCGCGCAGATGCGGGAGCGTCCGGCGCCCCGCGCGTACCCGCCGCCGGCCGCCCCGGCGAAGCTCGCCACCGCGACGAACACCTTGTGGTCGCCGGCGACGCGGCGCATGCGCTCATCGATGACGCGCGTGTCGTGGGCGTGCTCGAGGACGCCCACGGCGTACACGTCGATGCCCAGGGCGGCCGTGGCGGCGGCGTGGCGTGGGACTCCCGTGTCCTTGCAGATGGCCAGGCCGAGCCGCCACCCGTCGACGTCCAGCACGACGGGCTCGCGTCCGGGGGTGAACCGGTCGGGTTCGTCCCCGCCGAGGAACATCTTGCGGTAGGCGACGCGCGCTCCGGCACCGTCGACGGCCAGCGTCGCGATGTGCGTCCCCTCCCCCGCCCCGGCGGCCACAGGGGCGCCCGCCAGCGCGAGCGAACCCGTGTCCGCGCAGGCCTCGACCAAGGGACGCAGGCGCGGATCGTCCGCCGTGACGGCGGGGGCGTCGAGCCCGTATCCCGTCAGGGACATCTCCGGAAAGATCACGACGCGCGACCGCGCGGCGCGGACGGCGGCCGCGTGGGCGGCCGCGTTCGCCGCGACGCCCCGGGGCGTGCACGCCGGCTGGGCGACCGCAATGGTCAAGGGGGAACGCATCAGGCGCCTCCGAAACGGGTCGGCGGACGGTCGCGCGGCGACGCGTCCGGCACGGCGGCACCGCCGCACCGGCGGCCGACGGCGGCGTCACGCGGGCACGCGGCGAGCCGTGAACGCCGACTCCCTGCTGATCGTCATCAGCCCGATCCTTTCACCCGTCTTACCGACGTCCGCAATCCCTCAGGGCGTCGCGGCGGGCCCGCGTGCTCGAGATGCCGGGAGGGATGCGCGGCCCGCTCGGCTACGGTGGCGAACGTGCTTCCCCGAACCGAGATCGACGGGCATGCGCCGAGCGCCGCGGAGGTCCTGCCGGCGGCCCTGGTCAACTACGGCCATGTGACCGTCATGCAGGTGCGGGACCGGGCCGTCCGCGGCCTGGACCTGCACCTGTCCCGGCTGGACGCGGCGAATCGCGAGCTGTTCGGCTCCGGACTGGACGGCGAGCGCGTCCGCGACCACATCAGGCACGCCCTCGGCGACACGGCGGACGCGACGGTGCGCGTCACGGTGTTCCGCGGCGCCGAGTCCGACGACGTCTCGGTCATGGTCACGGTGCGGCCTCCGGAGGAGGCCGCCAGGACGCCGCAGAAGCTGCGATCGGTCGTCTACCTGCGGCCGGTGCCCCACATCAAGCACACGGGGACGTTCGCGCAGATCCACTACGGGCGGGCGGCCGAACGCGAGGGCTTCGACGACGCCCTGCTGGTCGACCACGAGGGCGTCGTGTCCGAGGCCGGGATCGCCAACGTGCTGTGCCACGACGGCGACACGTTCGTCTGGCCGGACGCCCCCGCCCTGCCCGGGATCACGATGCGGCTGCTCGACCGCGCCGGGCTCGGCGCCCGCCGCCGCACGGTCCGCCTGGCCGACCTGCCGTCGTTCGCCGCCGTGTTCGTCACCAACTCGCGGGGCGTCTCCCCGGTGGGGCGGGTCGACGACCGGACCGTCCCGCAGAACCCCGAGATCGCCGAACGGCTGGTCGGCCTCTACGAGTCGATCCCGTGGGACCCGCTCTGACCGGCCGGCGGGCCGGAGCCGTCATGCCGTCGCGGCGGCGTGGCAGGCGCCGTGGCCGTCGGCGCGGGCGACGATCCGGCCGCCGCGGATGCGGACGGCGACCTCGGTCGCGTCGCTGACGGCGGCCACGCCCGCCGCCGCGGCGAGGGCGCCCGACGGATCGTGCACCACCGCCAGGTGCGGCCACGCCGACCTCGCAAACGCCTGACGCAGGCAGCCGCACACCTCGCCGAGGACCAGCCTGGCCAGCGGCGCCAGCTCGCCGGGGTCCCCGGTGACCAGCACGGCCGTCACCCGGGCCCCGCTCGGCGCGGCCCGCACGGCCTCCTCGGCGGCCTCCAGGCGGTGCAGGCCGAGGATCGCGACGACGCCGTCGTCCTCCGACCGGACGGGCTCGCCGCGGAGGGCGTCCACCGCGGGCGGCGGCGACCAGGGCGTGTCGTCCGGGCGCGCACGCGGCGCGTACGGCAGGTGCGGCGGAGCCCAGCGGTCGTCCAGCGTGAGGTCGGCGAGGCGCTCGCAGACGGCGACGATGTCGAACGGCTCGACGAAGCCGGGCGCGGCGGCCGACATCTGGCTCGCGCCCTGCAGGGTCGTCAGCACGGCCTCGGCGACGCGCACCAGCCGCGGCCCGCCCGGTCGCAGCCGCTCCATGGCGAGGCCGAGCAGGATCGCGTTCAGCTTCATCAGCTGCGCGAACGCCTGCCGGCTGCGCTCGTCGGCGAGGATCTCGGGCATCAGGTCCCTGCCGAGCCAGGCCCCGTCGGTGGCCAGCGGCAGCCGCGCCGCCCACGCGCGCGCGAACGCGGCGAGCGCCTCCGGCGCGCCGGACGCCGCGCCGGGCCCTTCTGAGAGCGAGGGCCCCGATGAGCGCTCGCCGTCCTCGGCGAGGACGGCGAAGTACAGGGCCCGCTTGCCGGGGAAGTTGGAGTAGACCGCGCCGCGGGTGAGCCCGGCGCGCGCGGCGATGTCGTCGATCTTGGCGTCGCGGAAGCCGTGCTCGGCGAACTCCTCCCGGGCCGCGGCCAGCACCCTGGCGCGGTTGCGCTCCTGCGTCTGCGCCCTGGTGAGCCGTTCCATCGTCCTCCCCGGGTTGCCGCCGACCCCCGATCAAGATACCGTCGCCATTTAGATGATGAGATCATCTGATGTGAACATCTGAGAGGGAGCGCGCATGTCCCCCGTCCCCGAGCTGGACCTCACCGACCCCGAAGTGATCCGGGACCCGTTCGCCGCCTACGGACGCGCCCGCGAGCGCGCCCCTGGGGCACGGCTGACGATCCCCGGCCTGCCGCCGACCTGGGCCGTCCTGCGCCACGCCGACGCCCGCGCGATGCTGAGCGACCCCCGCTTCGAGCTGACCGCCGACAGCTTCCTGCGGCCCGACGTCCCCGAGGAGTGCCTGCCGTACATGCGCACCATGAGCGAGCGGAACGGGGCCGAGCACACGCGGCTGCGCAGGCTGGTGGCCCCGGCGTTCACCGCCCGCCGCGCCGCCGCGTTCCGGCATCGCATCGAGCCGATCGTGGACCGCCTGCTGGACGGCCTGCCGGGCGGCGTCGTCGACCTGCTCCCGCACTTCGCCCGGCCGCTGCCGATGGAGGTCATCTGCGAGCTGGTCGGCGTCCCCGACGCGGACCGTCCGCGCTGGCGCGAGTACGGCGCGGCGGTCGCGGCCGGGGCCGGTCCGCGGTTCGCCGAGGCGATCCCGGGCATCGTGGACGGCGCGAAGCGGGCGGTGGCCCGGCGCCGCGCGGAGCCCGGCGACGACCTGGTCTCCGACCTGCTGCGCATCCAGGCCGAGGACGGCGACCGGCTCAGCGACGTCGAGATGGCGACGCTCATCTGGCACCTGGTCCTGGCGGGTCAGACCCCCGCCAACCTCATCGCCAACGCGGTCCACGCCCTGCTGCGCCGGCCTGACCAGCTGGCCCTGCTGCGGGAGAACCCGGCGCTGATGCCGCGGGCCGTGGAGGAGCTGATCCGCTGGTGCGGCCCGACCCTGTTGACGATCCCGCGGTACGCCCGCGAGGACGTCGACTTGTGCGGCGTCGCGGTCCGCGAGGGCGAGCCGGTCACCGTCGCCGTGGCCTCCGCCAACCGCGACCCGCGCGCCTTCGACCGCCCCGACCGCTTCGACGTGTCACGCGAAGTCGGGGGGACCGGGCACCTCGGCTTCGCTCACGGCCCGCACTTCTGCCTGGGCGCGTCCTTGGCGCGGGTGCAGACCGGCGTCGCCCTGACTGCCCTGCTGCGGCGCGACCTGGCCTTGGCCGCCGACGACCCCGACGCGCTGCGCGCCCCCGACCCGGGCACCTGGCGCCTGACCTCGCTCCCCGTGACGCTCTGACCCCCGCCTGCGCGCCGACGGGGCTCATGGGGCGACGTTCGGAGACGTCGGCCCGGCGGGCGTCAGCGCGCGGCGTCCTCGGCGGACGCGCCGACCGCCGGGGCGTCGGCGGGGGCCGGGCGGCGGGCGGGGGCGTCCAGGTGGGCGGTGTCGTTGAAGGCGCGGACGACGGCCGTCCCGTCGCGGAACCAGTCGATCTCCGACAGGCAGGCCGAGCCCAGGAACATGCGGTGCATGCTGTCCAGCGGGGCCTGCAGCGCCATCACGATCAGCGTCTTGATCGCGCCGACGTGGGTCACCAGCAGGACCGCGCCGGCGGGCGGGCGTTCGACGATCCGCCGGCGCACCCGCTGCATCCGGGCCAGGGTGTCGGTGAAGCTCTCCCCGCCCGGGGGCGCGACGGCGGGGTCGTTCATCCAGGCGGCGACCTCGTCCGGCCAGGCGGCGCGGGCCTCCTCCAGGGTCAGGCCCTCCCACGCGCCGAAGTCGGTCTCCCGCAGGTCGTCGTCCACCACCACCGGGCGCCGCCCGAGCTCGTCGGCGACGATCTCGGCGGTCTGCCGGGCGCGGCGCAGCGGCGAGGACAGCACCGTCGAGATGCCGCCGCGCCCGGCCAGGCGGCGGGCCGCCGCCCGCGCCTGCGCCACGCCCTCCTCGCTGAGCCCGACCTCGGACACGCCGCTGAACCGCTTCTCCGGCGACAGCGGGGTGTCGCCGTGGCGCAGCAGCAGGGTGGTGACGGGCGGAGCGGTCACGGTGTTCCAGCCGGTGCCGCGGTCGTCACCGGCCGTTCCGCGGGCGGGTCCGCGGGCGGACGGGTCCTGGCGCGAAGGCGTGTCGGTCATGAGATCTCCCGCAGTGTGGCGAAGAAGGTGCGCGCGGTCTCCTCCCAGGTGGGGA